>JBEKGQ010000244.1:0-9162 GCA_050012715.1 Polyangiaceae bacterium | reverse complement strand
GGCGCCCGCCGGCGCCGCGGCGTTGGCGATGAGACCCTCGTCGTCCTTGTCCTTGCCCCAGCCACCCTTGCCGCGCGCGTTCTTCTGGTCCTCGGACAGGTCTGCCGGCGCCGCCGACGCGGCCGGCTTCGCCTCCACCGCATGAAGCGCCGCCATCGGGGCGACCCCGGTGGCGGTCGTCCCCGCCTGGTCCATGGCCGGCGAGGCCGTCGGCGCGGCCGAGGCCACCGGCGCGGGCGCCCCCTGCTCCGTCACCGTCACCTCCGACGTGGCGGGCGCTCGCGACGAGCGACCTCGCAGGAGCAGCACGCTGGTCCCGATCATCACGAGGAAGAGCGCCGCCATCGCCGTCTGCGGGCGCATGGCCCAGCTGCCCGCGAGCGACACGGCTCGCGCCACCCGCCGCCGCAAGGGAACGACCTTCTGCACGTCGCGCGCGGCCGCGAGGATCCGCTCCTCCAAGTCATCCGGCGGGTCGACCAGCGGAACGATCGCCACCCGACGCGTCGCGCGCAGCCCACCGAGGAGGGCGGTGCAGCGCGCGCAACCCGCGACGTGCCGCTTCACCGCGGCGCTCGTCACCTCGTCGAGCTCACCATAGAGCTCGTCCATCATCGCGGATTCGAACTTCTCGCAGTCCATCGCTCTAGCGCAACGCTCTCGCGTACTCCTCGAAGTCGCTCAGGGCCGCCTGGAGACGCTCGAGCGCGTATCGCATCCGACTCTTCACGGTGTTCTCCGGCACGCCGACGATCTCGGCGATCTCCTTGAACGGCAAGTTCGACACCTCTCGCATCAGAAAAACCTCTCGCTGCTCTTCGGGCAACTCGTCGACCGCCGCCAGCACGCGCTCGCGGATCTCGCCGCCCACCGCCGTGCGCTCCACGTTCGCGCGGCTGTCGGCGGTCTGCTCCCCGAGGGTTGGTCCCTCACTCTCCTCCGACCGCCTGGGTTCGTCGAGGGACGGGTGCCGCCGCAGCGCGCGCTTGCGGATCTGGTCGATGCAGAGGTTTCGCGCGATCGTGTAGAGCCAGGTCGAGAACCGCGCCTCGTGCTTGAAGTCCGCCGCGTTCTGCACGACGCGGATGAACGCGTCCTGCACGACCTCCTCCGCCGAGGGCTGGCTCCGGAGGTGTCGCAGCGCGAAGTTGAAGAGCGGCCCCTGGTGCTTGCGCACGAGAAGGGTGAAGGCCGACCGGTCCCCACTCTGGAACCGGATCATGAGCGCTTCGTCGGTCACTTCGGTGCGTGAGGATGACACCCAGTCTCCCAACTCGTGTCGACGTCGTAGCCTTACAGACGGGGTAGCGCGGGGCGGCCATGGGTGCTCTTTCGAAATCCTTGGGTACCAACCTGTGGATCCGACGCGCGAGCCTGCCCTTCGATCTTCGCTCATCCGGGTGACCGATTTCCAGTCGGCGCACCCACTCCCCAACCGATGCTCGGGCTCGCCCCATGCCCGTGAGGGTGGAAAGTACCGTTGACGTTGGGATAGTCCCGCGAAACCGCGGGAGAATTGGGCACCTCTGGGGCAGTTGCAAAGCCTGCGCTCACGAAACTACACTCAGGGCGCCGAAGCGGCCGAGCCGTGACACAAAACACTCAGCCTATCGCGCCTCTCCCGGCCAGCCTCGGGCGCAAACTGCCAGGGTTTCTATCAAAGGGGAATTTCGCATGCGACGTATGACCGTGATCCTCGCCCTGGTCCTTCCCCTGGCCGCCTACTCGGTGGCGGCAACCGCTCAGCCGGCGGGGAAAGGGGCCGCGCCGGCCGCCTCTTCGGCCGCCGCTTCTGCCGCGGCCCCGGCGTCGTCAGCCGCTCCGGTGGCTTCCGGCGCGGCCGCGACCGCTCCTGGGGGCGCCGCCGCAGGGGCACCCGCCCCGGTCGCCGTCGACATGACCACCAAGCCCGCCGAGACCCAGGGCGTCAGCGGAGCGACCTACGCCGTCCGGCTGCGCGACTTGGAGCAGCGCGTCGACGAGCTGAAGGACCAGATCCGTCGGAGCCACACGCGCCTCGCGCTCCTCAGCGACACCATCATCGGCGGTGGGGCGGCCGGCTCACGGTCCGAGGTCGAGTTCAAGAACGAGATGTCGAGCGCGTTCCAGCTCACCAAGGCCCTCTTCGTCATCGACGGGCAGGTCCAGTACAACCGCGCGGACGACGGCGGAGCCCTCGCCGACCAGAAGGAGATCCCCATCTACAGCGGCTCCGTTCCGCCCGGGGATCACACCATCCAGGTCGCCCTCACGTTCCAGGGCAACGGCTACGGCGTCTTCTCGTACCTGCGCGGGTACAAGTTCGAGGTGAAATCGAGCCACGCCTTCACCGCCGTCGAGGGCAAGACGATCACCATCACGGCGACGTCGTTCGAGAAGGGCGGCGTCACGACGCCGCTCGAGCAGCGCCCGACGATCGAGTGGCAGGAGAAGCTGCAGCCCCTCGCCGGGGGAGCCGCCGCCGCCATTCCCGCCGCCGGTGGTGGGGGCAAGAAGTGAAGATCGCGCGTCTCGGCACCTTCGCGTCGTGCGTCGCCCTGACCTGGGCGTTCGCGGCGGACGCACGCGCCGAGGACGCCGTCACGACGGCCCAGAACGAGCTCGTGTACGTGGGCCGCCAGATGCCGGGCATCCAGGCGATCGTCGACAAGGCGCGCACCGAGCAGCAGACGCCGGAGCAGAAGCTCGCGAACGGCGAGCTTCTCCTTCACATGAACGACTACGGGCGCGCCATCGTCGTCCTCAGCGAGATCCTCGAGGCCTACGGGAACACGCCGAGCTACCCCGACGCGCTCTGGCTCCGCGGCGAGACCTACTACGCGGCGCACGACTACCTCGCGGCGCGGCGCGACTACCGGATGCTCGTGGATCGCGGCGGCGAGCCGCGGTTCCAGGCCTACTTCGGGAGGGCGCTCGCGCGTCTGGTCGACGTCGCCCTCCGCCTGAACGATCCGCCCGAGACGCTCGCGCCGATCTTCGAGAAGTTCAACCAGGTGCCCCCCGCGCAGATCGACGCGGGCCTCCTCTACGCGAAGGGAAAGGCGTACTTCCACCAGGGCGCCTTCAACGACTCCGTCGCGGCCTTCTCGCAGGTCGCGAAGGGGACCGCGTACACCCACCAGGCTCGCTACTTCCAGGGCCTCGTCGCGCTGAAGGTCGCGCGCGCCGCGGGCGGGGACCCGACGCGGAGGGGGCCCACCAGCGCGAACTACAAGCAGGCCATCGAGGCGTTCCGCGTCGTCACCGAGCTCCCGCCCGACAGCGCCGAGCACAAGCACGTGATCGACCTCGCGTGGATGGCCGTCGGTCGGCTCTTCTACGAGATGGAGCAGTACCAGCAGGCGAGCGAGGCGTACGCCAAGGTCAACCGGGACAGCCCCGAGTTCGACACCATGCTCTACGAGCTCGCGTGGGTCTACGTACGCCTCGGCGACGTCCAGCGCGCGGACCGCGCCCTCGAGGTGCTCATGGTGAGCGACCCGAACAGCTCGTACATCGGGGACGGCACGCTCCTGCGCGCCGACCTCCTGCTCCGCGCCGGCGCCTTCGACCGCGCCCTCCAGCTCTACCAGGGCGTGCTCGCCCAGTACGATCCGATGCGCGCGCGCGTCGAGTCTTTCCTCGATTCGACGAAGGACGTCAGCGTCTACTACGACAAGCTCGCCCAGCAGCAGCTCGATCTCCTCGATCAGAACGAGCAGCTCCCGCCGCTCGCCGTCCGCTGGGCGCGCGAGGCGGAGGACGGCCCCCAGGCCTTCGCGGTGATCGACGACGTGAACGAGTGCAAGGCGCTCATCCGCGAGTCGAACATCCTCATCGACAAGCTCACGGCGCTCATGGGGGCCTCGAACCGGGTGCGCGCTTTCCCCGAGCTCGAGGCGGGGGAGACGGCGGCCCTCTCGCTCTTGAACCGCGTCTCGCGGGCGAGGCTGACGATCGCGCACGAGCTCGACCGCGAGGAGTCGGGCGATCCGGGCGGCGAGCTGGGGCAGGTCCGCCAGCAGCGAAGGGCGCTGATGGCGGCCATCGAGGGCCTCCCGGTCACCCAGGAGGACTTCGGGCGGCGCGAGCAGCAGGGCCGGCAGCAGTGGAACCTGCTCTCGCAGGAGCTGACGCGACGCTCGGCCGAGGTGGACGCGCTGAAGGCCAGCATCAACGGCCTTCGCCGCATGCTGAGCGACGGCCCGCAGCAGGGCATCGCGCGCGACCCGGCGGCGCTCCAGAGGGGACAGGCGGAGCTCGACGCCAACGAGCGGGACCTCAAGCACTACCACGAGGAGATCATCGAGATCCGCCGGCAGATCGACATGGGCCGCGCGCAGATCGGCATCGGTGACGCGCGCTACCAGAACGACGCCGCGGCCCGGGATCAGTTCCGCGAGGTCCTCGAGCACGAGGTCCGGCTCGCCTCGAGCGGGGCCGCGGGCGGCGGCGCCGCGCGGTTCGCCGGTCAGGCGGGGGCCGTCCTCTCGGAGGCAGGTCAGTACGAGTCCACGCTCGTCGGCGCGCTCAGGCAGCTCGAGGGGCAGGTCTCGGGCCGCTCGGGCGAGATGGACCGGAAGGTCGAGCTCGAGCGCGCGAACATCGGCAAGTACCAGGTGCAGCTCGACGCGCTCGACAACGAGGCACGCGATCTGGTCGGTCACGTGGCGCAGCGCAACTTCGGCCTCGTGAAGGACAAGCTGCGGAGCATCGTCCTCCGCGCCGACGTCGGCATCACCGAGCAGGCCTGGGAGGTGCGCGAGGAAGAGCTCGACCGCGTGAGGAGCTTGCAGACCGAGCGCTCCCGCCAGGAGCAGCTCCTCGACGAAGAGCTCAAGGAAGTCAGGGACGACGGCGTCGAACCCGGGCAGCCGAACAAGTGACGGCTGAGAACCGAGCAATGACGATGGCGAGGCGAGCTTCGAAACGAACCGGGTGGTCGCGCGCGATCGCGGTCGCGATGGCCGTCCTCTCGCTGGGGTACGCCGTCCGCGTCGACGCGCAGCCGAAGGGAAATCTCCCCCCCGCGGCGAGCGCGGCGCCGGCGGCGAGCGCGACGGTCGGGGTCAAGGTCACCGTGCCGACGACCACGCCGTCCGCGAGCGTCTCCGTCGGACTGACGGGAACGGCACCCGCGCCGTCGGCCGCCCCCGCTCATTCCGCGGCTCCGACGACCGAGCTGCCCCCGATGTTCGCACCCCATGCCCCGCCGCTGCCGCCGCCCACGCCGGAGCAGCTCGCGGCCTACGAGGCGATGCGGCAGGAGTCCGACGCCTACGCGAAGGGGGCCAGGGACTACAAGGACACCATCACCACGATCATCACGCTCCACTACGAGGAGAAGAAGCGCGCCATCCTGGGCGGTCTCGATCGCGAGATCGGGGTCGAGAAGGAGGAGCTCAAGAAGGCCCGCGAGATCGCCATCAAGCGGCTCGAGGACTTCGTGGCGAAGTACAGCGGCGTCAACGCGCAGCCGGAGGCGACGCCGGACGCGATGTACCGCCTGGCCGCGCTCTACGAGGAGCGAGCCCGTGGCGACGAGGATCCGAACTCCGATCTCGCGGTCACCCTCAAGCCGGCCATCGGGCTCTACAAGCGCGTCATCCGCGAGTTCCCGAAGTACGGCGAGCTCGCCGGCATCTACTACTTCCTCGGCCACGCGCTGAACGACTCGCGACGGTTCCCGGAGGCGCAGCAGGTGTGGCGCTCGCTCGTCTGCCACAACCACTACAAGTACCCCGTCGCCACCGACTCCAAGGATCCCGACGTCGACACGGTCGCGCCGATGCCGCAGGACCACGAGGAGGCGTACTGGAAGACGTGGCGGAGCAAGTTCCCGACGCCCGAGTCGCTCAGGAAGAAGGGCGACAAGGCGGAGACGACGTTCGACGATCCGTATCCGAGCGACTGCGCGGCGATCCCGCAGCCGAGCCTCCTCCCCGGGCAGGAGCCGAAGTACGTCGCCGAGGTCTGGTGGCGAATGGGGGACTGGGAGTTCGACCAGAGCGACATCGCGGGCGGGGTGCTCGACTACGAGCCGTTCGCGGTCTGGGACTACGACCGCGCCGCGAGCGCCTACACGCGCGCGATGCAGTACAAGAAGCCGCCGCTCTTCGGGGTGGCGCTCTACAAGTACGCGTGGACGCTCTTCAAACAGCAGCGTTACGAGGCGGCGGTGCACGAGTTCGTGCACCTCCTCAACTACACCGACGAGCAGCAGAAGCTGACCGGCGACCCCGGGGCGGACTTCCGCAACGAGGCGTTCACGTACATCGCCGGCTCGCTCGTCTACTTCGACTTCACCGGTCCGGCCGCCGACGAGCCGTACATCGCGCGGCCGGACGTCCTCGACACCGCGAAGAGCCCGGCCGAGGGGGAGCAAAAGCTCCGGGTCGCGATCGATCGCGTGCAGAACCCGCAGCTCGTCCCGCAGGACAAGCCGTGGAGCATCGAGATCTACAAGGCGCTGGCGCTCGAGTTCCGGGCCATCAACCAGTACCGGAACGCGCTCGCCGTCTACCAGATGACGCTCGACAAGTGGCCGATGGATCCGTCGGCCCCGGAGACGCAGAACGCGATCGCCGAGGTGTACGACCTTCTCGTGCGCCAGACGAAGGTCGGCGACGAGCGCCACGACTACGAAGCCAAGGTGCTCGAGGCGCGGACGGCGCTCGCCAAGTACATCGGCGAGACGCCGTGGGTCGACGCGAACAAGGACAACCCGGCCGCCTTGCAGCGCGCCGAGGAGCTCGTGCGCACCGGCCTGAAGGGCGCCGCCATCACGCACACCCGGAACGCCCAGGCCGCGGTCGATCAGGCCAGCCAGACGAGCGACCCGAAGGAGCAGCTCCGCCTGACGAACTTCGCGCTGCAGGAGTACAAGCTCGCGGCGCTCGGGTGGCTCGGCTACCTGAAGCAGGACGAGAACGCGGGCGACGCCTACAAGAGCCGCTACTTCTACGCCGACTCGCTCCACAACGAGGTGCGGCTCGAGGTCGAGCTCCACAAGTACGACGGGCGCCAGTACCCGGAGCCGTCGTCCGAGGAGATCGCGACCGCCATCAAGGCCGCGGTCGCCGTCCGCGACTCGGACGAGGACGACCAGTTCATCGACAACGCGGGCCTCTTCGCGGTGGACCTCGCCGACGTGGACCGCGATCTCGCCTACCAGCGGTGGAAGGACTCGAGCGGCACCCAGGGGATCGAGCCACGCAACGAGCCGAAGCTCGAGGGCACCGAGGCGGTCAAGAAGGTGGTGGTCGACCCTATCCCCGACGTCATCCAGAAGTCGATGCTGGCGCGTGACGAGTACGTCCAGCGGGTTCCCCCGGAGCGCGACAAGCAGAAGCGGGCGCTCGACTACGCGTACTACTCGGCGAACCAGTTCTACCTCTACGGGCACTTCAAGGAGGCGAACCAGCGCTTCCAGGCGCTCTACGAGCAGCACTGCCGCAAGGACAAGATCGGGTACGAGGCGTGGAAGCGCCTCCTCGACATGGCGCTCAAGAGCAACGACTCGGCGAAGGCCACCGTGCTCGCGGCGGCGGATCAGGATCCGGCCAAGACGTGCGCGGTCGAAGGGGCCGCGACGGCGGAGCAGATCGACGAGAGCAAGAAGGGCGACTTCACGAAGAACGTGCTCGTGAACGCGCGCTTCAAGGACGCGAACGAGGCGTTCGAGGCGGCGAAGGCGGCGCCTTCGGGACCGCAGAAGGACGTCCTCTGGCGCAAGGCCGGGAAGCTCTACGAGGACGCGCTGCGCGTCGCGCCGGGGCACAAGGACGCGCCGGCCGCCGCGATCAACTCGGCGTTTTGCTACAAGCAGGTCGGCGAGTTCAACAAGGCCATCGAGCTCTACCAGCTCTTCATCAGCAACTACGGCAGCGAGGACATCCTCGAGCGGCTCGACAAGGGCGGCATCGACCCGGAGACGAAGCAGAAGGCCGGGCCGGATCAGGCCCAGTACAAGGAGCGCATCAAGTACCTCGGGATGGCCTACGACGCCCTCTCGACGACGTACTACGGCTTCTTCGCGTACCAGCGCGCGGCGGAGTCGTTCGGGCGCATCGCGAGCAACACGCGCTTCGACGACGAGCGGCGCTCGAGCGCGGCGCGCATCGGCATGGTCCTCTACTCGAACCTCGGGGACCGCACGAACATGGGCCGGATGTACGACATCCTCGTCGATCCGAGGATGCACCTCCCGACCGAGAAGCGCGCGGAGGCCGACTACCTGAAGGCCGGCTTCGACTACGGCCAGTGGAACCCGACTGGCAACGAGACGTCGGGCAACGCCGCGGCGCGCACCCAGGCGATCGCGACGCTCACGCAGTTTCACACCGTGAACAAGAACAAGCCCGAGTCGGCGCGCTACGTGCTCGAGTCGGCGTACCGCATCGGCAAGATGATGCAGTCGGCGAACGACCCCGGGTACCGGAACTGGTTCAAGACGACCATCGCCGACTGGGAGAGCTTCCAGCGGCACCCGGCCTCGGTGGCGACCCCGGACGGGAAATCGGGCCAGATCCAGGCGACCGACGCGCCGTACTCGGACTACGGCGGCGAGGCGGACTACACGCTCGTCGACGAGGAGGTTCGCGCGGGCTTCGACTACTCGTCGGGGCACCACCACTACACGGGGACCGTCGGCGACGTGATCAAGCAGGTCGACAAGGACCTCGGCGAGGCCGAGAAGACCTGGCGGCCGAAGCTCGAGACCGTCGCCACGAGGTACGGCTCGTTCCAGTGGGCGGCGGCGTCGACGGCGCGCATCGGGACGCTCTACGACTCGATCCGGACCGGGCTCGACCTCGTCGTGCCGAAGTACTTCACCGCCGACCAGCAGGGAAAGCTCGACAAGCTCCAGAAGATCGCCGACCAGCTCACCGCCGCGAACCAGCAGGATCAGGCCGACAAGGTGCAGCAGGCGATCGACGACACGAAGGACGCCGTCCGCGGCAAGTGGCGGTCGACGAAGGACCAGTACCTCGAGGTCTGCAACCAGAAGCTCGTGGGCAAGTACGTCACCGCCGCGCTCATCGCGCGGAAATACAACGTGAAGGACCCGGCGGTGCAGAACGCGGTGTCGCGCCTCGCCTTCTTCACCGACTACCTCGGCGACGACAAGATGAAGGGCTACGTCGAGAACACGCCCGACCCGCTCGACCCGAACAGCAAGCT
>JBEKGQ010000243.1:0-9162 GCA_050012715.1 Polyangiaceae bacterium | reverse complement strand
CGAGCGGGAGCCGCACGACGAAGCGCGCGCCACCTTCCGTCGCGTCGTCCACCGCGATGGTGCCGTGGTGCAGCTGGACGTAGTCACGCACGATCGACAGGCCGAGCCCCGTCCCGCCGAAGCGCTGCTCGTCGCCCCGCTCGACCTGGACGAAGCGCTCGAAGATGGCGTCACGCCGCGCCGGCGGCACGCCGGGTCCGCTGTCGGCCACCGTCAGCGCGGCCTGGTCCTCCGCCCGCTCCAGGGCGCATCGCACCGTGCCGCCGCGCGGCGTCAGCTTGAACGCGTTGGACAGCAAGTTGAAGAGCACCTGCTCGACCATGTCCGGATCGACCACCGCCGGCAGCGTCTCCGGCGTCACCACGATGAAGGCCACGCCGCGCTCGGCGGCGATGCTCTCGAACTGCGCCCCGGCGAGCGCCACGACGCGCGCGAGGTCGACCTCCGCGTAGGCGGGCTGCGTCGTGCCGGCGTCGAGCTTCGCTACGTCGAGCAGATCGTTGACCTGCTTGAGCAAGAGGCGCGCGTTGTGCTCGATGCTCGCGAGATCCCGCGCGCTCGCGGCCCCCTCGCCTGCCGAACGGCGCAGGCGCTCGGTGACCCCGAGCACCAGCGCGAGCGGGGTCCGCAGCTCGTGGCTGACGTTCGCGACGAACCGCGCCTTGAGCGCGTCGAGCTCGGTGAGGCGGACGTTGGCCTTCTTCAGGTCCTCCTCGGCTCGCTTGCGCGCGGTCGCGTCCATCGTCACCCCGACGACGCCTTCCACCGCTCCCTCCGGGCCGCGCAGCGGCATGTAGCGCGTCTCCCACCAGACGTGGTCGTTCTCGCCCTCGGTGATGATGGCCTCCCCGCCGAGCGCGCGGCGAAGGTTGTCCGTGACCGCCGGCGAGTCGGCGAAGAGCTCGAACGCGGACCTTCCGACGGCGCCCGCGAGGCGCACCGCGCCCTTGCCGCGCGCGATCAGGATGACGCCTTGCCGGTCCGTCGCGAAGAGCACGACGGGCAGCTGGTCGAGGACCAGGCCGAGGAGCTGCTCGGAGCTGAGGGGGGTGGCCGCGGGCGAGGCGCTCCCGAGGTCGCTTTTCATAGGCACTCCACCTTGAAGTGTTTCTTGCCGTTCGCGGGATCGATGGTGAACGGAGGGTTGCATGCCGGAGGGGCGGGCGCGGGTCCGGGCGTCCCGGGCGAGGCGGCAGCGGCGGAGCGCGGGGAGGGCTCCGCCGAGGCGAGCGTTCGCGGGGCGGCAACGGGAGGGCGGCTCGCCGGCGCGAGCGTCGCCGGCACGATGGGGAGATCCGTCGCGGCGACCTCCGGCGGGGTCGGCGTGTCCCCGGGAGCCGCGGCGCTCGAGGCGACGCTCGCGGTCGCGGCGGCCGCCGTCGACACCTCGGCCGCCGGTGGCAGGACCGCCGGGCTCTTCGAGGACGAGCGCAGCGCGGGGAGTGCCAGCGCGGCGATCATCCCCACGACGACGCTGACCGCCGCGACCCCTCCGACGGTCCGCACGAGGGGGCGCCGCGATCGGGTCGCCTGGTACGGCGCGGTCTCCACCGGCCTCGCCGTCGTGGGGAGCGCCATCGAGCCGGTCAGCTTGCCGTGGCCGAGCGTTCGATCCGCCACCGAGGCCGGGACGGCGAGCGGCGCCGCGGCCGAGATCGGCTTGCCGAGGCACTCGTGGTACGCGCGGCGCACGGCCTCCTGCATCTGCGTGGCGTCCGGCCAGCGCGCATCGCGCTGGAACGCAAGCGCGCGGTCGACGACCTCGGCCACGGCCGGCGTGGCGTCGGGCAGCACCTCGGTGAGCGGGCGGGCCACGTGCGTCATGGCCAGGTAGAGGCGCTCGTTGGGTGACCGCGCGACGTGCACCAGCCCGCCCGTCAGCAGGTTGAACATCGTCGCCCCGATCGCCCAGAGGTCGGTCCGACCGTCGACCTCGTCCCATACGCCCCGGGCCTGCTCCGGGGACATGAACGCGGGCGTCCCCATCGTCCCGTCCTGCGTCCGCATCGGCCCCGCGCCGCTGTTCTCGCGCAGGCGCGCGATGCCGAAGTCGAGCACCTTGATGGACCCGTCGCGCGTGACGAACACGTTGTCGGGCTTCAGATCGCGATGGACGACGCCCCGGCCGTGGGCCGCGACGAGCACGTCGAGCACGCGGTCGACGATGCACAGCACCTCGTCCTCGGGGAGGCGCCCCCCGGCGCGGACGCGGCGGTCGTCGGCGGTCTCGCCGTCGAGCAGCTCCGTCACGAGGAAGAACGAGCCGTCCTCGGCCACGTCGTCGTCGAGGACCTTCACCGCGCCCCCGTGACCGACGGCGTTGGCGATGTAGCCCTCGCGCTGGAAGCGACGCCGCACGTCCATCTGGAGCGACAGCTCGGGGTGCAGGAGCTTGACCGCGGCGCGGCTCCCGTTGCGATGGGTCGCGGCGTACACCGCGGCCATCCCGCCCACGCCGAGGAGGACGTCGAGGTGCCACTTCCCGTTGAGCACCTGCCCGAGGCGGCCCCTCGCCCGCTGGATCAGCGGATCGACGAGATCGGCGGCCTCGTCCTCGGGAAGGTCAGGGCTCGAAGAGCGGACGTCCATGGCCCGGCCTCCAAGGATACGCTTCCTCGCTCCGTACGCCCCCTCGCTCGCTCCGCTGCCGGTCGCCTCGACGCGACCACGCCTTGCGCCGGAGCATGAAGGGGGGAAGACTCGCGGAGGGCGGGAGGCACGGCTGAAGACACGAGCCCACATGGTCGCTGGTGTCCTCGCGGCGCTCGCGTTCGCGCCGGACGCCCGCGCGGAGCCGACGAAGCAGGAGTGCGTGGCCGCGAACGATCGGGCCCAGGATCTGCGCCAGGCTGGCAAGCTGCGCGCGGCCCGGCAAGAGCTCGCCGTATGCATCGCCACCGCGTGCCCGGGACCGGTGCGGGAGGACTGCGCGCAGCGCCTGTCGGAGCTCGACGCCGCGCAGCCGAAGCTCGTCTTCTCGGCGAAGGACGCCGCCGGCAACGACCTCGACGCGGTCCGGGTCACCGTCGACGGCGCGCCCTTCGCCGACCGGCTCGACGGCGCGGCGCTGGACGCGGACCCCGGGGAGCACACCTTCCGCTTCGAGACCGCCGACGGCGCTTGGACCGAGAAGACCCTCGTCGTGAGCGAGGGCGAGAAGCGGCGGATGGTCCCTGTGGTCCTTCGCCAGCCCGAGGCCGATGGCTCCTCGCACTGGGGCGCCTACGCGGCGTTCGGGGCCGGCGGCGTCGGTCTCGTCGTGGGCACGGTGTTCGGCGCGTTGGCGCTGGGCACGAAGTCGTCGCTCGACGCCGCGTGCGGCCCCTCGAAGACCGGTTGTCCCGGAAGCCAGGTGAGCACGCTGAGCACCCAGGCCTGGGCTGCCGACATCGGCCTCGGTGTTGCGGTCGCGGGAGCCGCGGTGGGAACCGCGCTGCTGCTCCTGTCGCCTCGCAGTACGGCGCCGAGCCGTGCAGCGAGCGTCTACCCCTGGGTCGGCCCGATGGCCGCCGGGATCGGCGGACGGTTCCGATGAGACGCGGGGGTCGAGCGTCGCTGGGCCTGGTCATGGCCGCCTCCGGTTGCCAGCTCGTCGTCGGGCACTACACCGCGGGTGAGGTCGGCGAGCCCGACGCCGGGACCATGGGCGCCGACACCGGCGCGACGGTGGACGCCCGGCTCGAGAGCGGAAGCGCGGACACGACCGGGCCCGAGGCCGAGGCCGAGGCGGGACCGGACGTGACGGTGGTCGAGACCGGCACCGACGCCGCGGGTTGCACTCCGGGCGCCCAGCAGTGCTCGGGCGCGGGCTCGGACGTCGAGACGTGCACCGCCTCCGGTACCTGGGGAGCCGCGTGGCCGTGCGCGACGGGCCTCTGCGCGGGCGGCGGCTGCTCCGGCGCGACCTCTGGCGCATCGAACCCGAGCTGCACGGTGGCCGGCGACGGGCTGACCGACTGCGGCGCGGCCAGCGAGAGCTGCTGCACGAGCGACGACGTGGTCGGCGGCACCTACGACCGCACCTACGCGAGCTCCGGCGGCGACGCGGCGGGACTGTCCGATCCGGCGACCGTGAGCGGGCTGCGGATGGACCGGTACCTGGTCACGGTGGGGCGGTTCCGCCAGTTCGTGCAGGCCTGGAACGACGGCGACGCGACCCCGGCCGCGCACTCCGGCAAGCACGTGCACTTGAACGGCGGCCAGGGGCTCGTGGACTCCAGCCTGACGACCTCGAACGAGGGCGGCTGGGACGCTTCGGACGACGGGAGCATCCAGCCGACGGACGCGAACCTCATGTCCTGCATCATCACGAGCGACGACGCCTCCGCCGTGGCCTACTCGACGTGGACGCCTTCGCCCGCCGGCCAGGAGACGCTCCCGATCAACTGCATCAACTGGTACGAGGCCTACGCCTTCTGCATCTGGGACGGCGGGTTCCTGCCGAGCGAGGCGGAGCTCGAGTACGCCGCCGCCGCGGGAAGCCAGCAGCGCGAGTACCCGTGGGGAGGGGCGGACCCGGGCACGTCGGACGAGTACGCCATCTACGGGTGCAACTACCCCCTCGGCGCGGATGGCGCTTGCACCGGCGTCGAGGACATCGCCCCGGTGGGGTCGGCGCCGTCGGGCGCCGGCGCGTGGGGGCAGGTCGATCTCGCCGGGGACATGTACGGCTGGACGCTGGACGCCTACGCGGCGTTCGTGAGCCCGTGCGACGACTGCGCGTACCTGGGAAGCGCGCCTGCCCGCGCCATCCGCGGCGGCGCGTTTGCCTACGACGAAGCGAGCCTGCTCGTCCGGGCGCGAGACTCCTCGGCGCCCGCGTTCCGCAACGGCTCCATCGGCGTCCGCTGCGCGAGGACCCCGTGAAGCCGCGGCGCGCTCTCACGCGAGCTGGAAGAGCCGGATCGGCGTCTCGCGCCCGCGGACGAGCAGCGGCTCCTTCAGCGACGGCGGCTCCTTGGACACGCGGCCGGCCTCGACGCCTCCCGAGCCACGCCAGACCTCCTCGGTGACGAGCATCTGCGAGCCGAGCTCCTTGTTGAGCGCCTCGACCCGCGACGCCACGTTCACGACGTCCCCGATGACGGTGTACTCCTTGCGGCGCGCCGAGCCGATGTTGCCGACGACCGCGGGACCGGCATGCAGCCCGAGCCCGAGCCGCGTCGGGGGGATGCGACCCTCCTTCACCAGGCTCTCGATGCGCGCGAGGACGGCGAGGCCGGCGTCCACGCCGTGCGCACACGGGTTGCCGTCCGCGACCGGGGCACCGAAGACAGCCATACAGCCGTCTCCGAGGAACTTGTTCACGAAGCCCTTGTGCTCGGTGACCGCCTCCACCGCCGCATCGAAGATCGTGTTGAGGTAGGCGACGACCTCCTCCGCCCCGCGCTTCTCGGCGAAGGCGGTGAAGTTGCGGATGTCGAGGAACATCACGCACACCTCGCGCTCTTCGCTCGCGATCTGGCCGCCCCCGGCGACCAGGCGCTCGACGACCTGCGGCGAGACGTGCTGCCCGAAGACGCCGAGGATGCGCGCCCGCTCCTCGAGCGACTCGAGGGCGCGCGTGAAGCTCTGGCGCAGGCGCCGCGCGACGAACCCCGCCGCCACCCCCGCGACGAGCAGGATGCACGCCCGCGCCAGGTGCTGGGGCAGCGACGTGAGCGTGGGCTCTTGCACCGTCGTGTCGAGGGATCCCCAGAAGAGCGCGAGCCCTGCGTACTCGAGCGCGGCGACGAGCCCGGTGAACGCGCACAGCGCGAAGTCGAGCCGAAGCGTCGCGAGCACGATGAAGATGAAGTACACGGACGCGCTCGGCATCAGCAGCGCCTGCACCGGGCCGAGGGTGGTCGCGTAGAACACGATGACCAGCGTCGGCAGGCTCGTCTCGACGAACGCGTAGCCGTAGCGGCGAGCGGCGGAGGGGCGCTGGCCCTTCCGGAGCATCCTCTCGGTCGCGTAGAGGACGTGGAACTCGAAGCCGGCCACGGCGCAGAGAAAGAGGCCCACCGGCGCGCGGTCGAACTTGCCGTGGAGGACGGTGGTCACCGCGTCCGGGTACGCGCTGCTCACGGCGAGGAAGGCGAGCATCACGACCGTGGGGAGGACGGCCAGGAGGGTCGCGCGGAAGCGCTCCGCCGCGAGGATCTCGCTCGCCAGGCGACGCTCGAAGGCCTCGCGGGGGTCCTCGGCGGGCGTCAGCAGGGCCATCAGGCCACTATATCGTCCGCGGTGTGGTGCTGCCGGGCGCGTGACACTCCGTCACGATGGGGAGCCATGCCACGGTCCTGCTCGCGAGGCCGACGGCGCGGCGCCTGACCGCGGGGCCGGCAGCAAGGGCGCATTCTTTGCAGCCGACGGCGCCTGCGGATGAGCGGATCGAGGCAGCCCATCGCGTCACTCCCGACCGCGTCGCCACCCGACGCACCCCGTGGGGCGAGCGGGCGGAAGAGCGCCGTACCGGTTCTCGCCGAGGTGGGTGCGATCCCCATCGTGCTCGCGTTTGCCCCTCGGTGGACCGGCGAGGATGGCTCCAGGGGATCTCTCCGAGCCATCCGGGCGGAGCTCCGTGGTCTCGGCGCCGTGCTGGTCGTCTTCTCCGACTCGGGAGTCTGGTCCTTTCGACCGGACGACGAGATGGAGCGACGCCTGCCCCGGGGTCCGCGCGCCGATGGGGAACGCGAACGGGCCGCCGTCCTCTACGGCGTGGCGCGGCCCGCGCACGATCACCCGGTCACCGTGCTCGTCCTCGACGCCGACGGCGTCATCCGCTCCTCCCACACCCAGGCGCTCGACGGCGCCTCTCCCCCGGAGCACACCCTCCTCCGTGCCCTCTCGGCCGCCGGGCGCGACGTGGCCACGCGCGGTCCCGCCGTCCCGGAGACGGGGCGCGGCACGCTTACCCGACGCGAGCTCGTCGTCACGAGCCTCATCGCCGCGTTTGCGCTGGCGCTGGCCTCGGGCTGTCGACATCCCACCGGGGACGGCGGTGCAGCGGAGGGGCAGCCCGACGCGGGTCGCCGCGCCGGCGAGCTCGACGTGACGCTGCACATCAACGGCGTCGATCACGCCTTGCGCCTCGATCCTCGGGTGACGCTGCTCGACGCGCTCCGCGAGCGGCTGGACCTCACCGGCACCAAGAAGGGCTGCGACCATGGCCAGTGCGGGGCTTGCACCGTGCTCGTCGACGACCGGCGCGTGTGCGCGTGCCTCACGCTCGCCGTCGCCGCGCAGGGAACGAAGATCACGACCATCGAGGGGCTCGCGCGCGGCGACGAGCTGCATCCCGTGCAGCGGGCCTTCGTGGCGCTCGACGGGCTCCAGTGCGGCTATTGCACCCCGGGTCAGATCATGAGCGCGGTCGCCCTCCTCACCGAAGGACGTGCGCGGACCGACGAGGAGGTCCGCGAGCAGATGAGCGGCAACCTGTGCCGTTGCGGCGCGTACGCCAACATCGTCGACGCCGTGCAGCGGGCGAGGAAGGACAGCTGTAATGCGCCCGTTCGACTACGAGCGCGCGGCGGACGAGGCGAGCGCGGTCGCGCGCGGGAGCGGCCCCGACGCGCACTACCTGGCGGGCGGCACGACGCTGGTCGACCTCATGCGCCTCGACGTGATGAGCCCGAGGCAGGTGATCGACCTCGGCGGCCTGCCGCTCGCCGAGATCGAGGCTTTCACCGGCGGGGTACGCATCGGGGCGATGGTCCGTAACAGCGACCTCGCCTACCACCCGCTGATCGCGGGAGCGTATCCGGTCCTCCGCGAAGCGCTCCTCTCCGGCGCCTCTCCCCAGCTTCGCAACATGGCGACCGTCGGGGGCAATCTCATGCAGCGGACGCGCTGCGCGTACTTTCGGGACACGGCGGCGCCTTGCAACAAGCGGCAGCCGGGTGCGGGCTGCGGCGCCATCGGCGGGTTCACCCGCATGCACGCCGTCCTCGGGGGGAGCGAGCACTGCATCGCCGTCCACCCGTCGGACATGTGCGTGGCCCTCGTTGCGCTCGACGCGGTGGTGCAGACCCGGTCGCCGGATGGGACGCGCCGCTCCATCCCGGTCGAGTCCTTTCACACTCTGCCCGGGAGCGAGCCGCACGTGGAGACCGTGCTTCGCCCCGGGGAGCTCGTCACGCACGTCGACCTCCCGCCGTCGGCGTTCGCCGCCCGCTCCCACTACGTCAAGGTCCGCGACCGTGCATCGTACGCCTTCGCGCTGGCCTCGGCGGCGGTGGCCGTCGACGTACACGACGGCGTGATCCGAGACGCCCGGGTGGCTCTCGGCGGCGTGGCGACGAAGCCCTGGCGCAGCCGCGACGCGGAGCAGGCGCTCATCGGCAAGCCGGCGACGGTCGACACGTACCGAAAGGCGGGAGCGGCGGCCTCGACCGGCGCCGTCGGGCGCGGGCACAACGACTTCAAGATCGAGCTCGCGCGCCGGACGGTCGTTCGCGCGCTCGTGGAGACGGAGGCGCCCCGGTGAGCGAGGTCGTCGGCCAGGGCCTCGATCGGGTCGACGCCCGGCTGAAGGTGACGGGGGCGGCGACGTACGCGGCCGAGGTGCCGGTCGCCAACGTCGTTCATGCGGTCATGGTCGAGAGCACGGTCGCGAAGGGACAGCTCGCGTCGATCGACGCGCGGGCCGCCGAGCAGGTGCCGGGGGTGCTGGCCGTGCTCACCCACGTGAACGCGCCCCGTCTTCCCGCGGCGACCAAGAAAGCGGGCCCCGTCGATCGGGTGCTGCAGCTTCTCCAGGACCCGCGCGTCCTCTACTCCGGGCAGCCTGTGGCGCTCGTCGTCGCCGATTCGCTCGAGGCCGCGCAGCACGCCGGCTCCCTCGTCGCCGTCCGGTACGACGCCGCCTCCCCGAGCGTCGTCATGGAGGCGAGCCTCGGGAGCGCCTACAAGCCCGCGTCTGCGGGCCCGAGCGGCGAGACGGACACGACGCGCGGAGACGTGGCGGCGGGCCTCGCCATCGCGCACGCGACCATCGACGCGGTCTACACGACGCCGGTCGAGAACCACAACCCGATGGAGCCTCACGCGACGATCGCGGTTTGGCAGGGCGACGACCACCTCACGCTCTACGACGCGACGCAGGGCATCTTCGGCGTGCGAAAGAAGGTGGCGACCGTCTTCGGGCTGCCTCCCGAGAACGTCCGGGTCATCAGT
>JBEKGQ010000242.1:0-9181 GCA_050012715.1 Polyangiaceae bacterium | reverse complement strand
CGCCCGCGCTTCCTCCCATCGAGCCCGATCGCCTCCTCTCCGCGTCTCGCCAACCGCTGCCCGTGGGCCGACTCGACGTCTCCGCCGGCGCCGAGATGCGCACCGCCTTCTCGCCCATGCCCCTCTTCGGCGGCAACGTCGCGGTCGGCCTTCGCGGCCGAGGTCCCCTCGCGCCCGCCGCGTATGCCGGATTCGCCTACGACACCGGCGCCGACACCGCGGCTCGCTACGCGCTCGCGACCGCCGAGGTCGGCGCCTGCCTCGAGCGCTCCCTCGGCGCTGCGTTCACCGTGGCGCCGTGCCTCCAGCTCGACGTGGGTCAGGCCCGAACGAGCGGCGTCGACGTCGCGAGCCCCGCCGATGCGACCCGGCTCTGGAGTGACCTGTCCCTCCTCGGCCGCGGCCGGATGAGCCTCTCCCGCACCTTCTCCGTCGAGGCTTCTGTCGGTCCGTTCCTCTCCCTCACCCGCCCGACGTACGTCTTCGAGGACCCCACGATCGTCGTCCATCAGGTCCCGCTCCTGGGCTTCTATGCCGGCGTCTCCGCCAGCGCCACGCTGCGGTGATCAACTTGGCGCCCCGGAGCCATGTACTGGGTGAGGTCCAGCCCCCTCGCGGCAACTCCTTGCTCCGCTTGTTCACCGTCACCGTCCCGTTCCTGGCCCGCGCGCGCGCCGACCGCGCGGGCGACGTCGAGGCTCGTCTGCGGTGGATGGTGAGCGAGCACGTGGAATCGCTCTGGCGCTTTCTCCGACGACTGGGCGTGCGCGAAGGCGACATCGACGATGCCATGCAAGAGATCATCTGCGTCGCCGCGCGCCGGGACGCCGACATCGAGCCCGGGAAGGAGAAGTCCTTCCTCTTCGGCACCGCCTTCCGCATCGCCTCCGAGCTGCGTCGCAAGGGAGCCTACCGGCACGAGTCCTCCGAGGAAGCCGGGGGTGACCCCGAGGATCCGGCGCCGGGTCCCGACGAGCTCACCGACCAGGCCCACGCTCGCGTCGTTCTCGACGGCGTTCTCGACGGCATGCCGCTCGATCTTCGCGCCGTCTTCGTCCTCTACGAGCTGGAGGAGCACACCATGAGCGAGATCAGCGGGCTGCTGGGTCTCGCGCCGGGCACCGTGGCCTCGCGCCTTCGCCGCGCGCGGACGCACTTCGACGAGGCCGTCGCCGCCTGGCAAGCGAGCAGCCTGCGGAAGGAGGACGCGCCGTGAAGCCCCCGCCGCGCCTCATCGACGGCGACGACCTGCGCGCCCACCTTCTCCGCTCCGCGCGCGCCGACGTCTCGAGCGAACGAAGCCGTCGGCGGGCCACCGCCGCCATCGCCGTCGCCTTGGGCGCCCTCGCGTCGCGCTCGGCCGCGGCGCTCGCCGCCGCGACGGTCACCCGGTCCGCGCTCGTGAAGGCCCTGCTCGGCGTGGGGGCGGTCACCCTCGTCGCCGCGGGCGCACGGGACGCTCCGACCACGACGGACGCGCGCGTCGATGCTCCGGTCGTCGTCCGGTCGCAAGTCACGCCACCTCCCGTCCCATGGCCCGCGCCCACACCGGTGGCCGCGTCCGCGCTTTCACCCGCGCCTGCGCCCGCTCCCGCTCCCGCCGCGCTTGCGCCCGCGTCCGCGTCCACCGCTCCCTCCCGTCCACTCGGCCTCGCCGACGAGGTCGCCCTCCTCGCCAGAGCTCAGCGCGCCCTCGAGGCCGGCGAGACCGCCTCCGCCTTCGCCGCCCTCTCCGCCCACGATCGCCTTTTCCCTCGGGGCACCCTCGGCCAGGAAGCCGCGGTCCTCCGCATCGAGGCCACCGCGCGCAGCGGCAACCGCGCCACCGCTCGCTCCCTCGCGCGCTCCTTCGAGGCGACCTACCCCGGCAGCCCCTTCCGCGACCGCCTCCGCGCGCTCCTTGGCGATGCCCCGTAGGCGACGGCTTCCGGGGTTCCGCCGCGGCTACCCGCTCGTTGGTTCCCCGCTCGACGGCGTCCCCTCGGCGCTCACGGGCGGTGGTCCGTCGACCGGCAGCACCAGGCGGAACGCCGCGCCGCTCGCCGCGGTCGACGGGAGGCACGAGAGCTCGCCGTTGTGCTCGATGGCGATGCGCTGCGCGATGGCGAGCCCGAGGCCCGTCCCGTGGCGCTTCGTCGTCGCGTACGGCTCGAAGAGCCTCGCCGCGATCTCCGGCGCGATCCCCGGCCCGTTGTCGCTGACCGTCACCGTCACCATGCCCGTGCCCTCGGTGCCCACGACGACGCGCACCTCGCCACCCTGGCCCTCGCCGCCGGCCTTGTCCTTCACCGCGTCGAGCGCGTTCTGCACGAGGTTCGTCAGCACTTGCACGATCTGGTCGCGGTCCGCCCGCACCGCAGGCGGTACGCGCTCCACCACGACGTCGATCTTCGCCTTCGTGCCCGCCTCGTGCAGGTGCACCACCTGGCGCGCGAGCTCCATCACATCGACGTCCGTCGGCTGCGGCGCAGGCAGGCGCGCGAAGCGCGTGAACTCCGTCACGATGTTCGCGATGCGGTGCACCTCGTCGAGCACCGTGCGCGTCGCCTCGTCGAAGTACGCGTCGAACTCGGGATCGTTGCGCGCCCGCAAGCGCCGCAGCGTCTCCACGGCGGCCCGGATCGGGGCCAGCGGGTTCTTCACCTCGTGGGCTACCCGCCTCGCCACCTCCCGCCAGGCGGCGACCCGCGTCGTCGCCGCCAGCCGCCGGCGCATCGCCGCCAGATCCTCGAGCATCTTGTCGAACGACTGCGCGAGCTCCGCGATCTCGCCCGCGCCGCGCACGCGCACCGGCCGCGCCTCGCCGCTCGCTACTTTGCGCGCCTCCGCCGCCAGCTCCTGGATGCGCCGCACCGGGCCCCGCGCGAGGAGCAGCGCGATGACGAGCGCCACCCCGGTCGAGGCGAGCCCGGCGTAGATGACCGTCTGATCGATCTTCGCCAGGCTCTCGACGAGCTCGCGCTTCGACGTGCTGACGACCAGCGGGATGCTCGCGCCGGACGCGTCGTGCAGCATGCAGCTCGCCTGCGCGACCTCCGGCCCCGCCGGCGGGGCGGCGCCGATGGTCACCTGCAGGTCGGTGCTGCTCATCCGTGCGACGAGTCGCTCGAGGCTGCGCGTGCCGACGAGCCCCACCGCGCGTCCGTTCGTTCCCTGCTTGCGGCAGCGCGACACCAGGCCCGCCTTCGGCGGAGCCCGCAGCGCGAAGTGCGCGACGTCGCCCCCGACGAGCCTCGCCAGCTCGGCGCGCGGCGTGTTCAGCAGGGTTATCGGGTCCTGACCGAGCCGGTCGCCGTCCGCCGTCGCGAGCACCAGCTCGTCGAAGTCGAACGCCTGCCGCTCCTCGGGGACGATGCGCGACAGGGAGAGGCGCCGCTCGTCGTCGAGCGTGCCCGCCTCGAGCCAGATGAGCGCGCGATCGACGAGCTCGCCGGACTGGCACGCGCCCGCTACGAGCCTCCCGTCGCTCTCGGCCTGGTAGACGACCTCCTTCACGACGCGATCGCACGCGACCTTCACCTCGCTATCGAAGCGCCTCGTCTCGCTATCCGTGCGCTCATCGCGGACGACGTACCCGAGGCCCGCGACGGAGAGGGTCGCCACGAAGCCGAAGGCGAGGACGAAGCGGGGGGCGAGGCGCATGGTCGGGCGTCGGGGGCGTGGCGTACGGCTACACGCTGGAGGCTACAGGGGAGCGCGCGTCGTCGGGGATCAAGCGTGGCGCGCGCGGAAGGCGCTCCCCCAGTCGATGCCGCGGCCCCACGGAGAGGCGGGGAGCACGAGGTCGGGCACACGCCCGCCCTGGAGGCGCGCTTCGGCGACGACGCCGAGGCGCATCGTCCGGGTCGCGCTGCGCGGAGGCACGTCGCCGCGGGGTGGGTGCCGCGCGAGGGCGGAGGCGGCGCCCGGGTCGTCGGCGGTGGCGAGGCCGAGCAGCGCGCCGAGCGCGCCCGGTCCAGCGGGGCGGGTCAGGTCGAGCATCAGCGTGAAGGCGCGCGACGCCCGCCGCGTCGTGAAGTCGGCGAGGGGCACCGGAACGCATCGCACTTCGTGGCCGGGGGTCGAGAGGGCGACCGCGAGCGCGCGGCCCACCTCATCGAGCCACGGGGCGTCGTCGCGCACGAGGAGGTCCGACGGGGGTCCCGTCCACGTCGCCGGCGATTGGTCCCACGGCGGACCGACGACGAGCGCGGCCAGCGCCGCGTGGGGCACCCCGTCGGCCAAGGCTTGCGCCGTCCCCGGCGTGTCGAGCGAGCCTGCTTCGCGCCCGGTCCGCAGGATGGCCCACCCGAGGAACCCCGCGTCGAAGCTCCGCGCACCCTGCCGCGGGTCGTGGAGGAAGGAGCCGAGCCACCCGACGTCGTCGGTGCCGCTCTCGAAGGACCGCAGCGACGTCACCAGATCCGCTGCGTGGCGCACCTCGATGGCGTCGAGGAAGGCAGGGCCGCTCGCGGCGAGCGGGTTGCGCGAGAGGACCATGGCGCCCGGCTGCAGCTCGGCGCGCAGCGGGCCGGTGCCGTCGGGCCGGTCCGGCGCGAAGCGCGGCGACACCATCGCGACCAGCGGCGAGGCCAGCGCGCGCACGAGCTTGCGCGCGTCGCGGACCGGGAATACCAGCGTCTTCTTGTCGGCCAGGCGAGGCACCGGCACCTCGGCGAGCCACGGGCCCGCGTCGCGCCCGCGCGCGCGGGCGATGGACGCGGCCGCCCCCCGCGCGTCGAAGGCGGCCCCGGAAGCGAAGCGGACGCCCTCCCGCACCGTCACGCGCAGCGAGGCGCCGTCCGGCTCCGGGTCGCCTTCGGCGAGCGAGGCGACGATGGCGCCCGCGTCGTCGCGGACGTACAGCGTGTCGAAGACCGCCTCGCCGAAGAACGCCGCCGCGGGATCGTCGAGGCGGTGCGGATCCATCGTCGCGAGCGGCCACGGCGCATGCAGGACGACGCGCCCTCCATAGGGCGGCCGCCCGCGTGCGCGCGCGCTCCGCGTCGCGAGCGTCGCGAGCGCCAGCGAGGCGGCCCCCGCGAAGAGCTCGCGCCGCCGCACGCTACCTCGCCGCCCGCTTCGGGCTCGCCGTCTCCGGTTGCGCCCCCGCGGCTCCGCGCAGACCCGCCCGCACCAGCCACACCTCGGCGCCCACCACCGCCACGAGCACCGGCTGCCCGTGCTCCTCCGACGGGCACACCGCCAGCGCCCGCACGCCCCCCGGCGCCGCGAGGTGCAGCCGCCCTCGCAGCTCGGGGCCGGGTCCCGGCCAGCTCCACAGGTTCAGCGCATCGTCGGGACCGTCGACCGTCGTCGCCACCTCGGGCACGCCGTCCTGGTCGAAGTCGAGCACCGCCAGCTCCGCGCCGTAGACCCCGTCCGGCGCCACCTGCGTGTCGCCCGCCTTGATGCGGAGCTTGCCGCTCGGCTCGCGCACCGCCACGACGCTTCGCATCGCCCCGGCCGCGTCGACGAGGTTCGACGCCGCGAACGCGTCGAAGCGCGGCGACGGCACCGCCATCATCGTCTTGCGCTCGCGCGCGAGGACGCAGTCGAACGGCGCGCCATCGAAGGTGCCCGCCGAGGCCTCCGGCGCCAGGCACACCGGCCCGTCACCGCCCCACGCAGGCACCCCGCCGATGGGCGAGTGCCCCACGAAGTCGCCCGACAGCGTGAGCGACGCCCGATCCGTCGTCCCGACGTCGACCCGGCCGGGCGCGATGACGGCCCCCGCCAGCGGCGCGCGCATCATCACCGGCGCCCGAGGGGCGAGCGCGCTCCACGGCGCGGTCCGTTCGACCACGAACTTCGCGCCCTTCACGCGACCCATCGCGACCCGCGCCCGCGACACGAGAACCAGCTCGTCGCCGCCGTCGCCGTCGACGTCACCGCAGCCGACCGCCAACACGTCCCCTTCGTCGTGGTGCGCGCGGTGGACGCTGGCCTGCTCGAGCACCAGCGGCGCGAGGAAGGCGCGCACCTCGGCGTCGATCTTCGTCGTCGCGAAGGCGTGCCCCGTCGGTGCCGGCAGCGGGTTGCGGATGCGGTCCCACGCGTTGGCCATCGACGGGTAGACGTCGATCGTCGTCCGCACGTCGCCTTTCGAGAGCTCCGTCTGCACGTAGACGAGCGCGCTGGCCCTCCCCGCGACGGCCCGCGCCGTGGCGAGCTGCGCGGTCTGCGCGTGCGCGCGTGCGCCGGCCCCGAGCTTGCCCGCGACCAGTGCCGCGATCCGCAGCGCGAGCTCCTCGCCGCGCGGCGCCGGCTGGTCGGTCACGAGCGGCGCCGCCACGACGACGCTCGCCGACGGCGTCTGCCCAAGGGCCTGCGCCGACTCCGCCGCCACCACGTCGACCGCCCCCGCCGCGAGCGTGGTCCGAGAGGAGAGGAGAGAAACCGCCAGGACGCCGAGGAACGCCAGGGGATTGAGGGGACTCTTCACCCACCAACCCCGGCGTTTCCTGGCGTCCTGGCGGTGCATCTCTCTCACTGTACGTCGGGAGAGGCTCCGTCGACGATGCCCGCGTCGGTGCCCGCGTCCGTCGGGGGCGGGGGGGGCTCGGCGGTCTGGGTCGGCTCGGTGCCGGAGAGGAACACTTCGTCCATCACGTCGGGATCGTCGGGGTAGGGGAGCTCCCCGGTCCGCTTGTCGATGGCGACCGTCACGACGCCGGGCGGGCGCGGGAAGTCGACCTTCGGTTTCCCCTCCGTCGCTGCCTTCATCAGCTCCATCCAGGCCGGCAGCGCCGTCACCGCGCCCTGTTCCGCGGGGCCGAGCACGCGGCCGTCGTCGTAGCCGACCCACACGACCGCCGCGATGTCCGTCGAGTAGCCGGCGAACCACGTGTCCTTCGGGCCGTTCGACGTGCCCGTCTTGCCCGCCAGCGGCCGGCCGAGCGCCTTCGCGCGCGCGGCGGTGCCGTGGTCGACGACGCTCGTCAGCATGCTCGTCACGACGTAGGCCTCCGCCGGATCCAGCACGCGGCGCGCCGGCGCCGGCTCGGGCAGCGCCACCTCCTTGCCGTCGGGCCCCACGATGCGCGTCACGAGGCGCGGCTCCTCGTAGGTGCCCCCCGCGGCGAACGTCGCGTAGGCGCCGGCGAGCTCCAGCGGGTGCACCTCGTAGCTCCCGAGGGCGAGCGACAGGTCCGGCTTCATCGGCGACTCGATGCCGAGCGCCTGCGCCCAGGGCACCACGCTCGCGGGCCCCACGTCGTGCAGCACCCGCACCGACACCACGTTCACGCTGTTCGCGAGGGCCTCGCGCAGGCGCAGCGGATCGTGCCCCTGCCAGCCCTCGAAGTTGCTCGGGCGGTAGCCGCCCTCGAAGACGTCGGGCGTCGGGTCCAC
The DNA here is from genome assembly GCA_050012715.1 of Polyangiaceae bacterium. GTDB lineage: Bacteria > Myxococcota_A > Polyangia > Polyangiales > Polyangiaceae > Palsa-1150. Next base: position 1,849 of record JBEKGQ010000242.1, on the reverse strand, counting down.
CAGCGTCGCCGGGGTGAACCGCCGCGAGTGGAGCGCGTACGAGTAGACCACCGGCTTGAACGTCGACCCCGGCTGCCGGCGTGACTGCGTCGCCCGGTCGAGCGCGCCCGGCTGCCCCTCGTAGCTCCCGACGAGCGCGAGGATCTGCCGCGTGCGCACGTCGAGCACCACCATCGCCCCCTCCGGTCCCGACTCGAGGCGCAGCGGCACGATCCCGTCGGGCGTCGCCGGCGGCGCGAGGAGGCTCACCCGAACGCGCGCGCCGACCGGCGCGTACGCGCTCGGCACGAGGTGCGACGGGTTGTACCGCTCGTACTCCGCGAGCTTCACCGTGCCCGTCGCCGTGCCCACGCGCACGTCGAACGTCCCCGCCGCGTCGTCGGCGCTGGCCACGAGGCCGACGAGCACCTTGTGTTGCTCGAACGCGGGCGTCCCCTCGAAGGGCACCAGCGCGTCGCGCGGCGGCGGCGCGGCCTTCCCCTTCTTGGCCGCGACCGACGGCGGCGCCTTGAGGGGCCCTTGAAGCGCGTGCCGCTTGTCGTACGCCACGAGCCCGTCGCGCAGCGCCTTGCGCGCCACCGCCTCGAGCTTCGGATCGATCGACGTGGTGATCGTGAACCCGCCGAGCCGCGCACCGTCGGGGTCCACCTTGTAGAGCACCGCCTTCGCCAGCTCGACCGCCTCGGGCGCCAGCTCGCTCGCCGCCTCCGACGCCGGTGCCAAGCGCACCGGCTCGTCGGCGGCCTGCTTCCAGGTCGCGTCGGGGAGGAAGCCCTTCTGCCGCATCTGCTCGAGCACGTACCCCCGCCGCGCCAGCGCCAGGTTCATGCTCGCGCGTGGGCTGTAGTCGCGCGGATCCGCGATGCGCCCGGCGATGAGCGCCGCCTCGGCGATGTCGAGGTCCTTCGCGCTCTTGCCGAAGTCGTCGCGGGCGGCCTCCTCGATGCCGTACCGCCCGCGGCCGAAGTAGATGTTGTTGAGATAAAGCTCGAGGATCTCGTCCTTCGTCAGCTCCTGCTCGAGGCGCCGCGCGAGGAGCGCCTCGCGGACCTTGCGCGAGAAGGTGCGCTCGTGGGTGTTGAGGAGCAGGTTCTTCACGACCTGCTGGGTGATCGTCGATCCGCCCTGCCGCGTCGTCCCGGCACGGACGTTCACGAGGAGCGCGCGCGCGATGCCGAGGTAGTTCAGCCCCTCGTGCTCGTAGAAGCCGGCGTCCTCCGCCGCCAGCACCGCGAGCTTCACGTGCGGCGGCAGCGAGTCGATGCTCACGACCGTGCGCCGCTGGGTGAAGATCTCCGCGAGGACCGTCCCGTCGCGGGCGAGCACGCGCGTCACCTGCGGGGCCTGGTACGTCTTCAACTCGGCGACGCTCGGCAGGCCCGCCTCGTAGTGGCGCACCATCCACCACAGCGCGGCGGCCCCCGCCACCGCGAGCACGAGCGAGACCACCGCGAGCCGCTTCGTCCAACGCCACGCGAACGCCCGGAAGCGCCGTCCCCGCGAGAGGGGCGTCTTTCTGGGGGGATCGACGGGCGTCTCGGCAGGCGTCTCCACGGCCTCCGGGGGAACGCTCGAGCCGGCCCGTTTCATTCTGAGCCCCCTCTTAACCCGAACCCGTGGCTCGCGCCCACGTTCCTGCGGGCGCGTACCGGGCCGTGCGGGGACCTTCCGGGGCGGGCGTGATACAAATGGAGCGATGTTCGGCATGACGAGCGGGGAGGTCGCGCTGGTGGCCTTTCTGTTCGCGCTGGTGTGGGGCGCCGGCTTGCTTCCGCGCGTGGGCGAGAGGCTCGGCGAGCGCTTCGCGAGGCGGGGGCGCGGCCCCGTCGACGGAGGCTGACGCGTGGTC
>JBEKGQ010000241.1:0-9189 GCA_050012715.1 Polyangiaceae bacterium | reverse complement strand
GCCCCGTTGCGGTTCGGGTTGAGCAGGCACTGCCGCGTCGTTAGCACGCTCCCCTCGCCGTCCACATCGACCGCGCCCCCCTCGAGGACGAACGGCATGACGAAGCTCCTGCGCTCGCCCGCTCCAATCGTCGCGATGGCCGCCGACACGCCGTCGTCGTGCTCCAGCACGTACTTGCCGCCCCAGCCGTTGAATCCGAAGCGCACCGTCGCGGCCTCGCCGCCGGGCCCGCGCAGGAAGAGCGGCGCCGTGTCGCGCAGCCAGATGTCCCCGAAGGGCACCCGGTGGAAGCTTACGCGGTCGGCAGGGAGAGCCGCCCGCGCCAGCCGCTCCTGCGCCGCGTCGGGGACGAGCACCTCAGCCCGCTCCCCCTCGGCGATGGCCGCGACGAGGCGCGCGAACGCGGCGCGCGCGGGGCCGATGTTGTCCTGCCACAGGTCGTCGTGGCTGGGCCACGCCACCCAGGTCGCCTCGTGAGCGTCCCACTCGGCGGGCATCCGGAAGCCGTCTCGTTGCGGCGTCGTCACGCTCGCCGATATAGCCGACGCGCGCCGGTCTGGTAAGGATGTCCGCCTGGGAGGCTGGTTCATGCGCAGGTCCCTCGTCACCTTTCCGCGTAGCGCCGTCGTGCTCGCGATCCTGGCCGGCGGGGTCGCGATCTTCGTCGCGTGCTCGTCGAAGAAGAGCAACCAGACCGCCAGCGGCGACGGCGGGAGCGGCCCCTCCTGCGGCGACGACGAGACGCTGCTCGACGGGGGCGACGACGGCCCCAACGTCCTCACGCCGTGCGCGTGGGATCAGCCGGTGACGCAGCCGTCCGACGACGCCGCGACCGCCGGCCGCGCCGCCTGCATGTACACGCGGGGCGCCATGCCCGAGTCGACGCTGGGCCCCAGCACGCCGCTCGACGACTCCATTCCCATCGACAACATCGTCGTCGTCATGATGGAGAACCACTCCTTCGACAGCTACCTCGGGCACTTGAACCAGTACGCGAACCGGACCGACATCGAGAGCGCCGACGCCGGCGCCACGAACCCCGACGTCGACGGCGCCGCGGTCCCCTGGATCCACGCCCCGCACCCCTGCAGCGCGGACACGAACCACGAGTGGGCCGGCACGCACCAGGAGATCGACGACGGCAAGATGGACGGGTTCGTGACGACGAACAACGGCTGGAGCGAGCCGACCGACGCCGCCGTCCCCGACGCGTCGCTCTACAGCGGGGCGCGCGCGATGTGGTGGTACGACCAGACCGACCTCCCGACCTACTACACGCTCGCCAGCACGTTCGCGCTCGCCGACCACTACCACTGCTCGGTGCCCGGGCCGACGTGGCCGAACCGCATGTACCTCTACGCGGCGACGAGCTTCGGCGAGACGACCAACGTCTTCCCGGACATCAGCGCCTACCCGTACCCCTCGAACGACGCGAGCATCCTCGACGAGCTCGAGAAGCGGCACGTGACCTGGCTCCTCTACAGCGACGGCGCCCCCGGCGCGGGCACCGTCTACGGCGCGGCCGGCGCCACCCGCTGGGGGCGCACCATCCTCGGCAACTTCAAGCAGTTCCAGACCGACGCGGCCGCGGGCAACCTGCCCCAGGTCTCCTTCGTCGACCCCAACCTCGACTCCGAGACGAACGGCGGGGCCGGAACCGACGAGCATCCGCCGGGGGACATCCAGAGCGGGGAGCTCTTCGTCGCGCAGGTGGCCCAGGCCGTCATGTCGAGCCCGCAGTGGGCGCACACGGCGCTCTTCATCACCCACGACGAGAACGGCGGGTTCTACGACCACGTGGCCCCGCCGTCGGCGTGCGCCCCCGACAGCACCCAGCCGATCCTCGTGAAGGGCGACGAGACGGTGGGCGGCTTCGACCTCTACGGCATCCGCGTGCTCCTCATCGCGGTGAGCCCCTACGCGAAGAAGGGCTACGTGGGCCACCAGGTCTACGACCACACGAGCATCGCCCGGTTCATCGAGGCGAAGTTCAAGATCCCGGCCCTGACGGCGCGCGACGCGAACGCGCTCCCGCCGACGGACCTCTTCGACTTCACCGATCCGCCGGCCTTCCTCACGCCGCCGACGCTGGCGACGCCGGTCATCGACCCGACGCAGCTCACCTACTGCGAGTCGACCTTCGGCAAGTAGAAGCGCACGGAAAGCAAAAGAGCGGGAGACCCGCCTGGGATCTCCCGCTCCGCTGCTACTCGAGGAACGGCTGCTTGCGAGCGCGCTCGCTTACTTGCAGGCCGCGCTCGGGAAGTTGTCGAGCATCATCTTGCAGCTCGTCGCGAGACCGGCCTTGCCCTGCGGCGTGGCGGCGGCTTGCTTCCAGGCGGCGACCGTCTGGTCGAGGCCGGGCTTCGCGGCGGCCTTCGTCGCGGGGTCCTTGTAGCAGTCGGCCCACTTCTTCATGTAGTCGTCGCACTCCTTCACGCCGATGGAGTCGCCGCCACCCGAAGCAGCGCTGCCTCCACTGCCTCCGCTACCCCCGCTGCCTGCACCACTGTCCTTGTTGCAAGCCAAGAGCGCGGTCAGCGCGACCATCAAGCCCACAACCATCGTTCGCTTCATGATGAATGTCCTCCCAGAAGGTTTGGTAGCAACGGCGGGGAACACGATAGACGGGGATTGCCGCAGGGCGCAATGCAGCGCAACGCGAGGACTGTGAGATACTCTCCCCCCCCCCGGCCATGGCCCGCCCGTTTCCTCGCCCCGCCGGCGCGTTTTTCGCGTTCGCCGCCCTCGCGCTCCTCGCCGGTGCCGCCTGCGGCCCGCCGGCCTTCCCGCCCTCCGCGGGCCATCCCCTGTTCGGGGCCAAGCTCCCGGACATCCATCGCCAGAGCCTCGACGGCCACACGCTCGACAAGGGGAGCCTCACCGGGGCGCCCGTCCTCGTGAAGTTCTTCGCCGACTACTGCCAGCCCTGCAAGGAGACGCTGCCCGCCGCGGAGCGCATCCACGAGGCGTACCCCGACGTCGTGTTCGTGGGGGTCGACGAGGACGAGAGCGGCGAGGTCGCGCGCGACGTGGTCCGGCGCTTCGGCCTCTCGTTCCCGGTCGTCCACGACACGTCGAACGTGCTCGCGGGGCGCTTCCGCGTCAGCTCGATGCCGATGACCTTCGTCGCCGACCCGAGCGGGACGATCCGCTGGGTCGGCGCCGAGGGGCAGACGGAGGCCGAGATCCGGCAAGCGGTGCAGGCGGCGCGAGCGGCCCCGCGGGGGCCGTAGCTCGCGCCCGGGTCCGCGCCCTACTGCACGTCGATCGTCTCGGTGGCGGTGCCGGTGACGTCGTTCGGGTCGTAGGCCGTGACGGTGAGCGTCCGCGAGCCGTCCCCGCCCGCGCCGCTGATGGGGGGCAGCGTGATGCCCCACTGCGTCCCGCCGAGGAAGGCGAGCTGGTACTGCTGGTCCCCGGCGGAGCTGGACCAGTCGAGCCACACCTGGCTCACGCCGGCGGGCGCGTCGGCCTCGACGAGCACCGTCACGCCGTCGCCGACGTCGAAGGTGGCGCCCGCGGAGGGGCTGTCGAAGCTGACGGTGGGGGTCGCCGACGCGGTGCCGCCGAGGGTCAGCGAGCGCGTGGCCGAGCTGGCGGTGACGCCGTTGGCGTCCGTGGCCTGGACGGACCACGACCGCGCCCCGGTCGTCCCGGTGAAGCTCCACGTGAACTGGTCGGCGCTCTGCGAGCACGTCGCGCCGCTGGGCGGCGACGCGCAGTCGACCGTCACCGTGCCGCTCGGCTCCTGCCACTGGAGGACCACCTGCGTGAGCGCCACGCTGTCGTCCACCTGCGCCACGAGCGTCACCGTCGAATCGGCGGGCAACGTCGCGCCGTCGTCGGGCGACACGAGGGTCACCTGCGGGCCATCGGAGCTCCCACCGCCCGCATCGGTGCCGCCGCCGCTGCTGCCGCTGCTGCTCCCGCCGCTGCTGCTCCCGCCGCTGCTGCCGCCGCCGCTGCTGCTCCCGCTGCTGCTGCTCCCGCCGCCGCCCGCGTCGGTGCCGCCCCCGCCGCTGCTGCTGCTGCTTCCGCTGGAGCCGCCGCCGGCCCACGCCGTCGCGTTCGGCGTGCCGAGCCCCGTCGGCCCGTCGTAGCCGGGGCCCGCGGTGCACAGGTACGAGCCGCCGCAGCTTCCGTTGCTGCCGCTCGTCACGTCGAAGAGCAGCGACGGGTCCCCGTAGAGCGCCGTGACGCCCTTCGCGTCGAGCCCCGTGACCGCGAACATCGACGCCACCACCGGCGACGCGACGCTCGTCCCGCCCAGGATGATCCACCCGCCCTCGCCGAACGAATCGAACACCGCGACGCCGGTGTTCGGGTCGGCGATGGCCGACACGTCGGCGACCGTGCGCTGGCTGCACCCGGGGTCCGACTGGAAGCTCGGCTTGGGGATGAACTGGCTGCAGCCGCTCCCCGCCCCGCTCCACGCGCCCTCGACCCAGCCGCGCGAGGTCGCGTTCGACTGCACGAGGCTCGTCCCGCCGACGCCGACGACGTACTGCGACGACGCCGGGAAGTTCACGCCGAAGCCGCCGTCGCCGGAGCTCGCGGTCACGATGACGCCGTCGTGGTGGTAGAACTGCTCCGACTCCTGGATGACGCTCGAGTCCTCGGCGCCCCCGTAGCTGTTGCTGACCGTCGTGGCCCCGAGGGCCACCGCCTCGTTCACGCCGGCGCCGAGATCCGAGAGGTCGTCGCTGGTCGTCTCGACGAGCAGGATGTTGCACGACGGACAGACGGCGCTGACCATGTCGAGGTCGAGCGAGATCTCGCCGCCCCAGTCGCTGTCGGACTGCGGGAAGTTGCTGCCGCCGGTCTGGTCCACCTTGTGGAAGCAGCCGTTCGCGGTCGTGCACGGGGGCAGGCCGAACTGCGCGCGGTACGTGGCGAGGTCAGTCTCGGCGTTCGGGTCGTCGAAGGCGTCCACGATGGCGACCGTCTTGCCGGCGCCGCCGGACGCAATGGCGTACGCGCTCGCGAGGTCGCTCGGGCCGAACCCCTGGGGGGCCGCGTTCGAGACGACCTGCCCGCTCGCGTCGGTGCGGACGTGCGCGAAGCATCGCGCGTGGCCGGGCGCCGCTTCCTTGCAGAGCGGGACGTGCGGGAGCTGCGGAATGGAGGCGAGCGCCCCGTCCGCGACGGTCGCGCCGAGGGTCTCGGAGCTCGACGGGGCGGTGCAGGCGGCGACGATGACGAGCGCGGGTACGGCGATCCAGCGGGGGAACGGCATGGGCCAGGTCCTCTCGAGGGCGTGGCCGCGGTTGGGGGTGGCGGGGGGACGGGCCCCTGTATGCCCGCGTCGTGCCATGGGGCGCGACGCATGCGCGGGGCGGAAGGGTGAAGCGCCAGCGTTCGCGCCGGGCCGCCGCCTCCGTCGCGGGCGGACGTTTCGCGCGCCGCCGGTCTCTGCGCGTGGCGTAACGATGAGTCAGCGGTGGATCGTCACCGGCTCGATCGGTTCTTCACGTAGCGCACGGCGCCGTGGTCCGTCGTCGTCAGCGCCGCGCCGTTTCGCCGCACGAGCACGAGCCGCTGGTCCTTGTCGCGCGTGCCCACCGGCGCCACGAGGCGGCCCCCGTCGGGCAGCGCCGCGGTCCACGCCTCCGGCACCGACTCGACCGCGAAGGTGACGACGACCTTGCCCGCTCCGCCCCAGCGGCCCGCGCTCACCACCGCGTCCGCGCAGTGCCCGAAGACGCGCGGCTCGTCGGCCAGCATCCGCGCCGCCCAGTGGGCGAGCGTGCCGTCGATCTCGAAGGTCACGACGCGCCCCTCGGGTGCCACGATGAACGCCGCGAGGGCCGAACCGTAGCCCGAGCCCGTCCCCAGCTCGATCAGCGCATCGCCCGGCGCGAGCTCGAGCAGCCGGTACGACAGGAGGTACGCGTGCGGCGCGCTGATGGTCGCGAAGCCCTCGTCGTCGAGCGGCAAGGGGACGTCCTCCGCGCTCCGCTCGACGTCCTCCGCGCGCACGAAGCGCTCGCGCGGCACCTCGAGGACGGCCTCGAGGTGGCGCGCGTCGAAGGGCCCGAGCTGCCGCTGGATGGCGTCGACGAGGGGCAGCCGGCACCCGCGCGCCACCTCGCGCAGCTCCTGGAGGAGCGGCAACGAGGGATCCCGGCGCACGCGCTCGGCGAGCGACGAGAGCCACTCCTGCCGGTCGCTCTGCGACAGGCGGGCCATCTTCCTCCGGAACTCGACGGTGAAGAGGAGCGGCTCCACGGGATACTCGCCCGCGGGAGTATGCGAGAATCCGGCCGCCTTGACGAATGCGGCGACTCCCCCGGCGGCCCGCGGCTTCTCGCCACGCCGGTTCGTCGACGGGCTCAGGGCGCACAACGCGCTCGAGGCGGCCGCGGCCATCGCGTTCTGGTTCTTCCTGAGCCTGCTGCCGCTCCTGGCGATGCTCGGCTGGCTCGTGAGCCAGGTCGCGCGCTCGCGCGGCGTCGACGCGCTTCTCGCGCCGGTGCTCGACGTCGCGCCGGGCACCGCCGAGGACATCCTGCGCCGCGAGATCGAGCGCATGGCGGGGAGCACGACGTCGGTGGCGCCGCTCGGCGTCGCCGGGTTCCTGTGGACGGCGTCGTCGGGGCTGCACAACCTGATGGACGTCTTCGAGACCGCGGCCAGGGCCGAGCCTCGCCGCTGGTGGAAGAAGCGCACCATCGCGCTCGCGTGGGTGATCGTCGGCCTCGGCGCGGCGTGCCTGCTGGCGTGGCTCCTCGTGAACGTGGACTCCGTGCTTCACGCGAACGATCCCCCGGCGCCAGTCGTCGCGTCCGCGCCTGCGCCTGCGCCTGCGTCCGCGTCTGCGCCTGCGTCCGCGGCTGCGCCCGCGTCCGCGCCTGGGTCCGCGCCCGCGCCCGACCTCGACCCGGCGTCCACGTCGTCCCCTCCGCCGTACTCGCTCGACCGCATGATGACGCACCCGGTGGCCACCGCCGCGCACGCGCAGACGTCGCTCAAGCGCCGGTTCACGAGCGCGCTGCACACGCCGACCGAGGAGCTCATCGCCGCCGCCCTCCTCCTCGGGGTCGGCATGGTCTTCCTCGCCGCGTTCTATCGCTTCGCGGTCGAGCACCCGACGGGCGTGCGCCGTCGCTTCTGGCCCGGCACCATCATCGCGGTGGCGAGCTGGCTCGTCGTCTCCTGGGGCTTCGGGCTCTACGCGGTGTCGATGTCGAGCTACGCGCTCTACTACGGCAGCCTCGCCGCGGTGGCGGTCATGATGGTCTGGCTCTACCTCACGAGCCTCTCGCTCGTCGTCGGGGCGGAGGTGAACGCGTACCTCGAGCGGCGCACGAGCAAGGCGTGACGCTCGGGGAGAGGCGCCCGCGGATCACATCGCGGGCAGCGCGTTCTTCATCAAGCTCGAGTCGCCCATCAAGCTGCCCACCTGGCCGAGCTCCTTCGAGTCCTTGAAGAACGCGAGCTGCTTGTCGAGCTTGCTGCGCGCGAAGTCGCTCCCGGCGTTGAGGAGCCCGCCGTCCTTCGCGAGCTGGAGCACCCCCGCCGCGTCGGGCGCCTGGCCGCTGGCGAGCTTCTTCCCCGCGTCGACCGCGCTGCTCGCCACCGCGACGCCCTTCTGCACCTGACCGGCGACCTTCCGCACCTTCTCGGTGAGGTCGATCGCCTGGTCGGCCACCTTGGCGACGGCGCTGCCGCCCGGGAGCATCTTCACGAGCGTCTTCAGGTACGAGAAGTAGTCCGCGTCCCCGCGCCAGATGTCGAGGCACTGCTGGTAGACCGCCGACGCGTGAAGCCCCGTCATCGCGTCCACCAGGGTGAGGATCTGCCCGAGCTGGTCGAACGCCTTCGTGCGCTCGTGCTTCTCCCACTTCACGTACTCGGGGGTCTGCCGGATGGCGTCGTAGAGCTCCTTGCCGTGGGCGAGGTACTTCTCGCGCGCGTCGTTCTCCTGCGGGAACGACGCGGGCCGCGGCGAGCTGCCCTCCGCGTCGGTCATCACCGCGAGGAGCACCTTGTTCAGGTTCGCCGCGAGGCTGCCCGAGCCCGCATCCGTGGCGCGCGCGGTCAGCCCCACCGTGACGATGTCCGTCTCCAGGCGGCCGAGGCGCTTCGCGTCGTCGTCGAGCCGCTCGACGAGCAGCGTGAGCACGTCGCGGTAGTCGTCGACGCTCACCTGGAACGGCAGCGCGAACGGCGGCTTGTCACCCTCCGCCATCGCCGCGATCTGCCGGACGAGCCGGTACTGCTCGAGCCGGTCCTCCTCGATGGCGGAGCGCACGTGCTGCAGCTGCCCGAGGAGCGTCGTCAGCGCCCAGTCGAGGCGCCGGATCTCCTCGTAGTCGGTCTGCACGTGCTCGCGCGCCCGGTCCCACTTCGCCTGCGCGGCGTCCCGGTCGGCCTGCTTCATGTCCGACGTGAACGTCAGGCGCTCGGGCACGTCGCGCGCGATCGAGAAGCCCTGCTCGCCCTGGTCGACGCGGATGAAGAACGGCACCTCGCGCGTCTGCAGCGCGCCGAGCGCGACGACCCCCTTCTGCGCGATGACCGAGTACGCGCCCTGGCTGGCCTTCTCGCACGACGACTGCACCGTCGCGTACTTGTTCGCCGACAGCTCGTACGCGCCGTGCACCCACTCCTTGCCGTAGAGGTGGGCGAGCGGCGTCTCCTCCCGGTGCGCGCACGCCGGCAGCCAGAGCGGCGCGCTGCCGAGCGCGAGGACGAACATCCGCCGCGAGCTTGCGAGCGGCTTGTCTGTGCCAGGCTCCGGGCGGGAGGCTGGCACGCAGGTCCGGCGTCTCACGAGCCACCGCCGGGGGCGCTCTTCTTCTTCGGCGTCGTCTTCGCGCCGGGCTTGCCCTTGCCGGCGGCCTTGCTGTCGGCCGGCTGCGCCTCGGCGACGCCGGAGCCGCCGTCGAGCAGCGTGATCCCCTCGAGGCCCGCGAACTGATCCGCGGCCTTGCCGGCGTGCGCGGACGCGCGTCCGTCGGGGCCCTTCTGGCCGGCGCTGCCCTGGGCGCCGCCGGGGCCGTCGCCGCCCTTCTGGCCGCTCGGAACGAGCGAGCCGCCCTGCGGCGTCATCCCGTTGCCCCCGCTGCCGCCGTCGCCGCCGTGACCGGAGGGGCCGGCCTCGCCGCCCTCCCCACCGCTGACGTCGAGGTGAATCTGGTTGGCCAGCTCGGGGAAGCGCGCGTCGAAGGTGAGCTCGATCGT
>JBEKGQ010000240.1:0-9189 GCA_050012715.1 Polyangiaceae bacterium | reverse complement strand
GTCAGGTAGAACTGCACGTGCAGCGCCTCCTCGTAGAGCTGCCGCGCGAGGTACATCCGTGCTTCGGGGGCGTTGATGTGCCTGTAGAGGTTCAACACCAGGTTGTTCGACACGATTGAATCCCCCGTTGCGAAGAACGCGACCAGGCGTCTGACGAGGTGAGTCTCTGCGTCGCTCATCTTCTTTTGGAGGTCGAGCGAATCGGTCGCGAAATCGACCTCATCGACGCTCCAGGTGTTCTTGATGGCATCCTTGTACATTTCGAAGAAGGTCGGATACGCCATGGGCCGAAGCGTCAGGCACATTCCGGGATCGAGGATGCGGGCGGGGCGCCGGGAATCGCTCACTGGCATGCCTCGCAGCTCTCGGGATTCTCGAGCGAACACGCGACCGCCGCCGCATCGTTCGGCGCGCTTTCCCTCTCGGCGACCACCGGGGGTACGGGCGTCCAGCCGGGCTCGGAACGGGGGTTCCCGTCTGGAATGGAGCGCGTCTCCACGGGGGTTTCGACGGTCGCCTTGGCGATCCGTGTCGCGGGGCGGGAGCGGAGGTAGTAGGTCGTCTTGAGCCCCTTCTTCCAGGCGTAGAAGTACATGCTCGAGAGCTGGCCGATGTTCGGGTTCTCCATGAAGAGGTTCAGCGACTGGCTCTGGTCGAGGAACGCTCCGCGCTCGGCCGCCATGTCGATGAGCGACCGCATCGGTATCTCCCAGACGGTCCGGTAGATCGTGCGCACGTCCTCGGGGATCTCCGGCAGCGCCTGCACCGAGCCCTCGGCGTTCTTGAGGCGGGAGCGCGTGCTCTCGGTCCAGAGCCCCATCGCCTTGAGCTCGGTGACGAGGTAGCGGTTCACCTGGATGAAGTCGCCCGAGAGCGTCTCGCGCTTGAAGAGGTTCGACACCTGCGGCTCGATGCACTCGCAACAGCCGGCGATCGACGCGATCGTCGCGGTCGGGGCGATCGCGACGAGGAGCGAGTTGCGCATCCCGGTCTCGCGGATGCGGGCGCGCAGCGCGTCCCAGCGCGCGGTGTCCTCCGGCACGACCCCCCACGCGTCGAACTGGAGCTCCCCCCGCGCCGCGCGCGTCTCCTCGAAGGCGGCGTGCTTGCCCTTCTCCGCCGCGAGATCGACCGTCGCCGTGAGGGCGTGGAAGTAGATCTCCTCGGCGATCTTCTTCGAGAGCGCGCGTGCCTCGGGCGCGTCGAAGGGGAGCCGCAGCTGGAAGAAGACGTCCTGCAGCCCCATCACCCCCAGGCCGATCGGTCGCCAGCGGAGGTTCGACGCCTTGGCGGGCGCGATCGGGTAGAAGTTGAGGTCGATCACCCGATCGAGCTGACGGACCGCGACGCGCACCGTGCGGGCGAGCTTGTCGAAGTCGAAGCCGAGCGCCCGTCCGTCGAGGACCCGCAGGTGCCGTCCGAGGTTGATCGACCCGAGGTTGCAGACCGCCACCTCCTTCTTCGACGTCACCTCGACGATCTCCGTGCACAGGTTCGACAGGTGTACGACGCGGCCGGGGAGCGCGGTCTGGTTGCAGGCGCGGTTCGACTTGTCCTTGAACGTCATCCAGCCGTTGCCGGTCTGCGCCAGCGTCCGCATCATCCGCGCGTAGAGGTCGCGCGCCTTCACCGTCTTGTGCGCGAGCCCCTTCTTCTCGGCCGCCTCGTACGCGCGCTCGAAGTCGTCGCCGTAGAGGTCCGGCAGCTCCGGCACGAGCTTGGGATCGAAGAGGCTCCAGGTCCCGTCGGCCTCGACCCGCTTCATGAAGAGGTCGCAGACCCAGTTGGCGAGGTTCAGGTTGTGCGCGCGCATCGCCTCGTCGCCCGTGTTGTCGCGCAGCTCCAGGAACTCCTCGACGTCCGCGTGCCACGGCTCCAGGTACACGCACGCCGCGCCCTTGCGCTTGCCGCCCTGGTTGACCGCGGCGACGGACGCGTCGAGCGTCTTCAGCCACGGTACGATGCCGTTCGAGTGCCCGTTCGTGCTCTCGATGAGCGAGCCGCGCGAGCGCACGCGGTGGTACGCGAGGCCGATGCCGCCGGAGAACTTGGAGAGCAGCGCGACGTCGGTGTAGCGCTGGTAGATGTTCTCCAGGTGATCGTCCGGCGAGTCGAGCAGGAAGCAGCTCGAGAGCTGCTCGTGCCGCGTCCCGGAGTTGAAGAGCGTCGGCGAGCTCGGGAGGTACTCGAGGCGCGAGAAGAGACCGTAGAGCTCGAGCGCCTCGTGGACGCTCTCCGAGAGCGCGCACGCGATGCGGAGGAAGAACTGCTGCGGCGTCTCGAGCACGAGGCGCGTCTTCGGGTGCTTGAGCAAGTACCGGTCGTAGACCGTGCGCATCCCGAAGTACTCGAGCTCGCGGTCACGTGACTCGTCGATCGCGTCGTTCAGCTTGCGCGCGTTGGCCATCACGAAGTCCGCCAGGCGCGCGTTCACGAGCCCGACCTTCTGCGCGGTCGCGATGGACTGCGAGAACGCGTGGATGCCCTGGTTCTCGACCTCCTTGTCGACGTACGTCGCCAGGAGGCGCGCCGCGAGCCGCGCATAGGACGGCTCCTCGACGATGAGCGCGGCGGCGGTCTGGATCGAGAGGCGATCGAGCTCGCGCGTGGTCGCTCCGTCGTAGAGCCCGCTGATGGTCTTCGTCGCGACGCGGAGGGCGTCGACGTCCGGCAGGCCCGCGCAACAGCGGCTCACCGCCTTGACGATCTTGTTGACGTCGACCGGCTCGGACGAGCCGTTGCGCTTCTTGACGCGCATCGACGTCTGCGGCGACGGCTCCGACGCGGGGCGGGGGGGTACGGAAACGGGCGACGGCGCCTGGCCGTTGCGGCGGATGGTCTCGCTGAGCATGGTGTCCTCCGATCGCGGGAGCGGTGCCGGACCGCTCGTTCTCTGACGGCGAGGCTCGCGATGGACGGATCGGTGCCGGTCGAACGCTTCACGGAAGCGCCTGGCTCGGACCCACCCGCCTCCCGCGAGGCTTCAGGTCGAAACCGGTCCCGGATGTCTCCCGTGGCCGGATGCTGGCAGGTCTTCGGGCTCACGAGCGTGCCGGCGACGGCCGGGTGCCTACTGTCCACCGCTTCCCGGCTCCCGAAGGGGACCCAGTGCGCTGCGTGGAGGTCGTTTCTCGCTTACCGCTGCGGGGCAGCCCCGGATTCGAACCGGGTTCCCTTTTCGCCCTTCGGCAGCGAGCCGAGGGCACCAACACGAGGCACAACATATGGGGCCACCTGAACAGGGTCAACCGATATGTGGTGCACGCGTGCAGGTGTTCGAAAGGCCAGTGATAGTCTCGTGACCGCGATGCGTACCTCCCTCGGTTGGGCGAACGTCGCGCTGGTGGCCGTGGCGCTCCTCCACTGCAAGAGCTCGGACTCGGGGGAGATTGAGTGTTCCACCATCGCCGAGGACGCGGCGGCGTCGACGAGCGCGAGCACCTGCTACCCAGACAACGATGGGATCACCGGCGGGACGTACATGATCGACATCGCGGTCACCGACGACGGCTTCACCTCGACGGGCAGCGACGACGACGGCGGGGGCGAGGCCGGCGTGCGCAACATCATCGCGACGCAGAACGACGCGCAGGTCACCCTCACGGTGACCAACAACGGGACCAAGCCCCACGGTTTCACGGTAGGATGCACCAACGTGTGCAGCGCCTACCCGACCCTCCCCGCGGGTTGCTCGTCGTACGCGTGCTTCCCGTCGGCGGCGACGATCCCGTCCATCCCGTCCATGCCGCCCGGGAACAGCGCGACGGTCACGTTCGTCACGCCGACGCCCGATGGGCTCATCTACCCGTTCTCCTCGGGGTACCCCGGCGACGAGTCGGTGCCCGGATTGAACCAGGGGCAGTGGAGCCTGATGTGACGTGTCCCGGCGGCGCTGTCTCTCGGTAGCGCTCGCCGTCGCGGGTCTTCTCGCCGCGCCGACGGCGACGGCGCAGGTCGTCCAGGCCGAGCCGGTCTCGCCGATCGTGGCGCCGTTTCCCGCGGGCGAGGCGCCCCGCGAGACGCAGGTGACACTCCAGGTCGTCGTGGACACGGACGGCGCGGTGGAGTCGGCGGTCGAGATGGGGCGCCTGCCGCACGACGCGCCGGACAGCTTCGTCAACGCCGCCGTCGACGCGGTGAAGGCCGCTCGCTTCACGCCGTCCTCTCGCGACGGGCATGCCGTCCGCTCGCGCGTCGAGTACGTCGTGGTGTTTCACCCGACTCCGACCCCGACGCCGACCCCGACGCCGACCCCGACTCCGACTCCGGCCGTGCAGAGCGTCCAGGTTCGCGGGATTGCCTGGGCCTCGCCGCGCGGGCTCGGCGACGTGCGCGTCGATCGAGAGACGCTCACCGCGGCGCCCCACCAGCAGACGAGCGAGATGCTCTCCGCCGCGCCTGGCTTCTTCGTCGACCACGAGGACGGCGAGGGGCTCGGCAACGACGTCTACCTGCGCGGCTTCGACCTCGACTACGGCTCGGGCATCGAGATGAAGGTCGGCGAGGTCCCGATCAACATCCCGCTCCACATCCACGGCCAGGGGTACGCCGACGTCAACTTCATCATCCCGGAGGTCGTCCGGAGCATCCGCGTCCTCGAAGGGCCGTACGATCCCCGGCAGGGCGACGCGGCGATCGTCGGGAGCGCGCTCTTCGACCTCGCCGTCCCCGAGCGCGGCTACCAGGTGAAGACGACGTACGGCTCGTTCAACCAGGCGCGCATCGTCGGCATCGCGGCGCCGCGCGAGACGGGCGACGAGACGTTCGCGGCCTTCTCGCTGCGCGAGACGCACGGCTTCGGCGCGGACCGGGCGTCGAAGTCCGCGTCCCTCAACGCCCAGCACGGCGTCGACCTCACCGACAGCGACCACCTGCGCCTGCTCGCGACGGCCTACGCGTCGACCGCCCAGCTGCCCGGGGTCGTGCGGCAGGACGACGTCGACGCGGGCCGCATCGGCTACTACGACGCGTACCCCTACTTCAACTCGTACTATCCGCTGAACTGCACGTCCGCCTCGTGCGCCCTGCCCGCGCAGGGGGTGCAGAACGCGCGCGTCATCGTCGCGGCGGAGCTCGATCACACGACCGCCACCGACGCGCACTTCGCCTTCGCCCCGTGGGTGATGTGGACGAACTTCCTCTCGCGCCAGAACTACACCGGGGACCTCGACAGCTCGAACCTGCAGCCACAGCTCGGGAGCCTCGGCGATCTCTGGCAGCTGACGAACGTCGAGACGGCGTGGGGCGCGACCGGCCGCTTCCACACCGCCCCCGTCCACCTCGGTCCGAACATCGAGGTGATGCTCGAGCCTGGCGTCTCGGTGCGCGCCGGCCACACCAACCAGAGCAAGGACCTCGTCAACCCCGCGAACCTCGACCCCTGGGACGACCGCTGGAGCTACACGCTCAACACGCTCGATCTGGCCGGCTACGTGGACCTCGACCTGCGCTTCTGGAAGAAGCTCCGCATCTCCGGCGGCGTGCGCGCGGACTTCCTCGACGTCGACGTCACGAACAACCTCGCCGGCGTCGTGCCTCCGGTCCCCTCCGGCGCGCTCCAGGGGCAGAACACGAACGTGGCGGGCGTCGCTCCCGGCCCGCGCGTGACCGCCGCGTACGAGCTCATCCCGGAGCTGACCCCGGTCGTGTCGGCCGGAGAGGGGTTCCGCTCGCTCGACGCCGCGAGCGTCGTGCGCTGCAACGCGCCCACGGTGCAGCTCACCGGCGTCCCGGCCTCGCAGCTCCCGCCGTGCTCTCCGGGGTCGCCGTACTCGCAGGTGACGAGCGTCGAGGGCGGGGTGAGGTCCGAGGTCGCGAAGGGCCGCTACGTCGCGACGCTCACCGCGTTCCAGACCATGGTCGCCAACGAGCTCGTCTTCGAGGTCGACTCGGGCGGCCTCACGACGGAGAACGCGAGCACGCGCCGGGGGCTCGTCGGCTCGTTCCTGGCGCGACCGACGGGCTGGCTCCTGGTCTCGAGCGCGCTCTCCGTGCAGACGGCGACCTTCAACACGCTGGTCGCTGGCACGTCCCACTACGTCCCCAACATCCCGGCGTACCTCTGGCGCGTCGACGCGAACGTGCACGGCGAGCTCGCCCGGGCCTCGGGGGCGCCGCTCAACGGGCGCGTCGGCGTGGGGTACACGCTCATCGGCGGGCGCCACGTCAACGACGTCATCATCTCGCCGACGAACAACGTCCTCAACGCGCTCGCGGCGCTCCGCTACCGGTTCGTGGAGATCAGCCTCGACGTCTACAACGTCCTCGGCCTCAAATACGCGGACGACGAGGAATACTTCGTCTCCAACTGGAGCTTCAGCCCGGGTCAGAACCCGGCATCCCCCGGCGTGCACCTCGTCCCCGCGCCCCCGCGGACCGTGCTCGGCACGGTCGCCCTCCTCTTCTGAGTCGGCGCAACGAAGTCGCCGGGGTGCCACCGCGGTTGGCAGGATCACCCGGGACGGGAGGGGTGAAACGCGCGCTTTCCGCCGAGACGCGCGCGGCATGTTTGGTGCTATCGTGCCCCACGAGGGATCCACGATGCGCCTACGCCTCTCCCGTGTTCTCGCCGTAACCCCGGTCGCCGCTCTCGCGCTGGCGGCGTGCCTGTCGCGGCCCGTGACCAACGCGTCGCCCGACACCAACACGAACTTCACGGCCGTCGTGCACAACGAGGCCATCGACCAGGTCGACGTCCTGTTCGTGATCGATAACTCCGCGTCGATGGGTGACAAGGTCGCCTACCTCACGCAGGCGGTTCCGAACCTCATCACGCGCCTCGTCACGCCGAACTGCGTCGACGCCAACGGCAACGTCCTCGGCCAGTCCGACTCGATGGGCAACGGCACGTGCACGACGGGGAAGGTCGAGTTCCCGCCCGTGCACGACATGCACATCGGCATCCTCAGCTCGTCGCTCGGGAAGCGCCTGAGTGACACGTACGCGGGCGGCGGCGGCATCATCTGCGATCCGACCCAGACGGTCACGGTCAACGGCGTCACGATCAACAACGGCAACGACGACCAGGCCCACCTCCTGAACCGCTCGGGGGCCGCCGAGACGCCGCTCGCCGACGCCGGCACGCTCAACTACCTCAACTGGTTCCCCAACAACGCGAAGAACATGGGCAAGACGCCGAGCGCCGGCGCGCCGCCCATCACCGACGCGACGACGCTCATCACCGACTTCACGTCGATGCTCCAGGGCGTGGGCAACTACGGTTGCGGCATCGAGTCGCAGCTGGAGAGCTGGTACCGCTTCCTCGTCCAGCCCGACCCCTATGCCTCCTTGTCGCTCGACTCGAACAACCACGCGCAGTGGACGGGGGTGGACACGACCATCCTGCAGCAGCGCGCCGCGTTCCTCCGGCCCGATTCACTCGTCGCCATCATCGACATGACGGATGAGAACGACTCGGAGATCGACGTTCGCTCCTACGGCGGTCAGGGTTACCTCTGGATGGCGCAGAACTTCGAGCCGCCGCGCGGCACGGTAGGCTGCGCCGAGGACGCGAACGACGACGGCCTGACCGACCCGACCACGTGCAACTCGTGCCAGCTCGTGTCGAGCTCCACCTCGAGCAGCGACGCGAGCTGCATGATGGGCGACTACAGCAGCCAGAACGACTGGGGGTTCAACGCCAACCTCCGGCACGTCCACATGATGCAGAAGTACGGCATCTGGCCGCAGTTTCCGATCCAGCGCTACGTGCTCGGGCTGACGTCGAAGACCATCCCCGACCGTAACGGCGAGTACCCCGCGGGCGCGCAGACCTACCAGGGCACCACCAACCTGGACTGCACCAACCCGCTGTTCGCCTCGGCCTTGCCCGACGGGTCGGACACGTCGGCGGCGACGTTGTGCAACCTGCCGCCGGGACCGCGCACGCCCGACCTCATCTACTACGCGCACATCGGCGGCGTGCCGTTCCAGCTCCTCCAGCAGGATCCGACGAACCCCAACAGCCCGCCGAAGGAGACGCTCGCCGCCTCCGACTGGACGAAGATCCTCGGGAACGCCCCGCTGAACTTCGACTACACGGGCATCGACCCGCACATGATCGAGTCGTACCAGCCGCGCACCGGCATCGCGACGCCGTCGGCCTCCGGGCCGCCGGCGACCCCCGACCCGGAGAACGGCTACGACTGGATCACCGATCAGGGCACCGGCCACGTCCTGGACGTCGACCGCGAGTACGCGTGCATCTTCCCGATCACGCCGCGTGACTGCACGAACACGAGCGATCCGGCCGTCTCCTACGCATGCGACTGCCCGGCGGTCACGACGCTCACGCCGCAGCAGCTCCCGCCGCTCTGCAACCCGACCACACCGACGCAGCAGGTCGCGGCCAAGGCCTACCCGACGGAGCGCGAGCTCCTGCTCGCGAACCTGATGGGCCAGCAGGGCTTCATCTCGAGCTTGTGCCCCATCCACGTCCAGCCGGCCACGGGCGACAACGTGCTGTCGGATCCGCTCTATGGGTACAACCCGGCGGTCAACGGCATCGTCGACCGGCTGAAGGTGTCGCTCAACAACACGTGCCTGCCGCAGAAGCTCACGCAGGACTCCGCGGGCAACGTGCCCTGCCTCATCCTGCTGCAGCTCGCCACGCAGGTGGGGCCTGGCGCGTGTGCGAACCCCGGATCGGCGTGCAACAATGCGCAGGGGCTCCTCGGACCGGGTGACGTCCCGATGGGGGCGACGAACGGTGCGCCGCTGACGCAGGACATCCTCAACCAGTTCTGCCAGGCGCAGGAGGCGCAATACATGGGAACGGCCGGTGCCGCCGGCGACCCGGACACGTATCCGACGTGCGCGCTCCAGCAGCTCACGGCGGACAACAACCCGTCCGACTTCTCGAACGGCTCGTGCGCCGGCTCGTCGCAGCCCGGCTGGTGCTACGTCACCGGCGCCGCCGCGAACGGGTGCCCGCAGGAGATCCTCTTCTCGAACGGGCAGCCGCCGTCGGGTGCGACGGTCAGCCTGCAGTGCATCGAGCAGTCGGTGAACGTCCTCGAGGGTGGCACCACCGGCGGAGAGTGAGAGGCGGACGGCGTCGCGGCACGGGCCGAAGGGCTCGGCCGCCCCGACGGTGCCGATGAAGACGCCGCGGTCCCCGTCGGATCGCGGCGCTCGACGTCGCCGCGCCCTTGGAAGTAAACGTGAGCGGCATGAAGAGACACCTCCTGC
>JBEKGQ010000239.1:0-9234 GCA_050012715.1 Polyangiaceae bacterium | reverse complement strand
GTCGGCAGCCTCGGTCCCGTGATCGACCCGAACGACGATCCGACCACGTGCGAGGAAGCCGCCGAGTGGCAGTCCTACGTGGGCTGCGACTAC
The DNA here is from genome assembly GCA_050012715.1 of Polyangiaceae bacterium. GTDB lineage: Bacteria > Myxococcota_A > Polyangia > Polyangiales > Polyangiaceae > Palsa-1150. The sequence continues at coordinate 9,141 of JBEKGQ010000239.1, read as the reverse complement.
TGGCCGACCGTCACCGCGAACATCGTCTGGTCCATCTTCGACTACGCCGTCGTCGTGGCCAACGCGGGCGCGCAGCCGGCCATGGTGACCATCACCGGCCCGATGGGGACGAGCCAGGTGAAGACGGTGGCGGCCAACTCGCTGCAGACGTTCTACCTGCCGTGGGTGCCGGCCCTCAAAGGCGCCGACTCCGACCCGTGCGGGGACTCGACGCCGCTGACCGCGTCCGTCGTCGTACCCGCCGGCGCGTACCACCTCGTCAGCTCCGTGCCGGTGACCGTCTACCAGTTCAACGCCATCGAGTACGCGGGCATGGGCGGTCCGTCCGGCAAGGACTGGTCGAGCTGCCCGGGCGACACGGAGTGCACGAGCGGCCCCAACGCGGGCGGCAAGCTCGGTTGCTTCTCGTTCACGAACGACTCGTCGCTCCTCTTGCCGACCACCGCCCTCACCGGAAACTACCGGGTCACGGGCTACCCCGGCGAGACCGAGACCAACGACGGGATGACGACGCCGATCATGGCGAGCTACCTCGCCATCACCGCGACGACGGCCGCGACGCACGTGCGCGTCGTGCTGTCGAGCACGGCGGACATCGTCGCGGGCACGGGCGTGGCGGCGACGATGGCGGGAGGAGAGCTGGATCTCACCCTCGACGCGGGCGACGTCGCGGAGCTCGTCACCGACCTCGGCGATACGTTCGACCTCAGCGGCTCGCTCGTGATCGCGGACCAGCCGGTGCAGGTCCTCAGCGGCTCGCCGTGCACCGACATTCCCGAGACCGCCGCCGCGTGCGACCACCTGGAGCAGACCGTCTTCCCCGCCGAGACGCTCGGCAAACAGTACTTCGTCAACGTGCCGTCCGGACCGACCGGATACCCGGTCGGTCACGTGGTGCGCCTCTACGGCAACGTCGACGGCACCTCGCTCACCTACGCGCCTTCCGCCCCGTCCGGGTGCCCGAGCACGCTCGACGCCGGGCAGGTCGCGGATTGCGGCGTCGTCGACGTCGACTTCGAGGTGACGGGCTCGAACGAGTTCGCGGTGGGCACGTTCATGCTCGGCGGCAGTATCGTCGACCCCCAGGGCGGCCAGGGCGATCCCTCGCAGAGCATGATCGCGTCGGTGGAGCAGTACCGCACGAAGTACGTCTTTCTCGCCCCGAACGACTACGACTACAACTACATCGACGTCATCGCCCCGTCCGGGGCCGACCTCGTGCTCGACGGGGCCACTGTCGACTGGGGCGCGAAGTCGTCGATCGCCGACGGGTACGACGTGTGGCGGGTCGGCCTCGTGTCCTCCGGCAGTGGCGCCCACACGCTGGAATCGTCGACGGAGGTCGGGCTCCAGGTGCTCGGCTACGGGCTCTACACGAGCTACCAGTACCCGGGCGGGCTCAACTTGAAGCACATCTCGGCCCCGCCCCCTCCACCCCCGAACCAGTAGCCTCCAACGGGGAGACCTCCTGCGCGGAGAGGTGAGGTAGCCTCGGTCTCTGCCATGCCCAGGCACGCCCACACGAGGTCATCGCCCTGGCTTGCGGTCGCCGCGGCGGCGCTCGTGTCCTCCCTGTCGCCGGGCGCCCGAGCCCAGTCCCACATCGACGTCGCCCTCGGGCCGATCGAGGAGCATCACCTCGACAACGGGCTGACCCTGGTCATCCAGGAGGACCACCGCGTCCCCCTCGTGTCGCTGGCGATCCGCTACGATGTCGCGGCGGCGCCGCCGGGCCAGCACGCGGTGGCGACGCTGACCTCGTTCCTCATGCTCGGCCACACCCAGCACGTGGCGCCGGGCGAGTACTACCGCCTGCTCGCGGGGGCGGGCGCGACCGGGACCTCGGATCGCACCCAGGCGAGCGCGACGACGTTCCAGACGACGGTGCCGTCCAACCGCCTCGCCCTGCCGCTCTGGCTCTGGAGCGAGCAGATGGGGTACTTCGACGGCGCCCTCGACGAGGCTCAGCTCGCCCTCCAGCGAAACAAGCTGCGCGAGCAGCGCCGCGTCGCCTTCGAAGGGTCGCCGCTCGGTCGCATCGACGAGCTGGCCATCCAGGAGCTCTATCCGCCGGAGCACCCGTACCACTTCGTCGAGTTCACGCCGGAGGAGGTGGACCACGTCGATCGGGCGGCGGTGCTCGCGTTCCACGACGCCTGGATCACCCCGCCCCACGCGACGCTCGTCATCGTTGGCGACGTGGTCCCCGCCGATGCGCAGGCCCTGGTCGAGAAGTACTTCGCGACGATCCCGCGCGGGACCACCGGCCACGGCGCGGCCCCGGGACCGCTCGGGCCGACGACGGGGGAGACGCAGCTCGACGTCGAGGCGAACGTCCCACGCGCCCAGGTGTTCCTCCGCTACCGCACGCCGCGGCTGCTCACGCTGGAGGACGCGCGCCTCGACATCGTGGCGCGCCTGCTCGGGGGAAGCCGGACCGCGTGGCTCTTCTGGAAGCTCGTCGACGAGCAGAAGATCGCGACGAACGTCATGACGCACCAGCGCTCCGACGCGCTGGCCTCCCAGTTCGAGATCCAGATCGAGGGAGCCCCCGGGAAGACGGCGCAGCAGATCCTCGCCGCCTTCGACGCGACGATGGATGGGCTGCGGCAGCGCGAGCCGACGAAGAAGGAGCTCGCGGGCGCGATCTACGAGACGGTCATCGATCGTTTCCTCTCCGAGGAGCGAGCCCCGACGCGGGCGTTCGACTTCGCGCGCACCCGGACCCTCGCCGAGTCGGCCGACCCCATGAAGCACGACCTCGGCCGCTACGGCCGGGTCGACGCGGGGCACGTGCGCGACGCCATCGAGCGGTTCCTCCCGCGCGAACGGCGCGTCGTGCTCCTCGTCACCCCCACGCCGGGCGCTCCCGCCGGGGGAGCACGCGTCGGTCGTCGCGTGACGCAGGCGCCGACGCCATGAGCCGCCGAGCCCTCGCCCTGCTCCTCGTGCTCGCCGCGGCGTGCGGGCCCGCGTCGCCTCCTCCGCCGGTGACGCCCGCCGCCCCGGTCGTGGTCCCGCCCCCCGTCGCGTCGGTGGCTCCTGCCCCGCCGCCGCCCGCGGTCGTCGACGAGAGCTTCCGCGAACATCCGCCGGCGGCGGAGGCGGCGAAGCCCTTCGTTCCGCCCTCCGGGGTGCACGGGAAGCTGCGCAACGGCATCCCGGTCGTCGTCGTGCACCAGGCCTCTCCCTTCGTCGCCCTCCGCGTCGTCGCCAGCGGAGGGGTGCCCGACGTCGGCGCGGACCACGCGGAGACGGTCGCGACGATGATGCTCGCCTTCCACGCCGGAACGACGACCCGCAACATCTACGACATCCGCGAGACCTACGTGACCCTCGGCATGCAGGAGCCGGAGACCACGTGGTACGCCGACGGGGTCACGATCTCGTTCGTCGCGCCGGTGTCGAGGATGCGGACGCTCGTCGAGATCGCGGCGGACATGACCCTTCACCCCTCGCTCGACAAGATGAACTTCGAGCGGTGGCGCGAGCAGGAGGCCAACCGCGACGACGATCAGGCCACCGATGCCTCGCTCACGGCGGAGCGGATGCTCCGGCGCGCCCTCTACGGGAGCCACGGGTACAGCGCCGGCATCCTGAAGGCCGCGGCGACGCGCGCGGTGAAGCGGCCGGACATCGTGGCCCTCCAGGCGAAGGCGTTCGACCCGTCGCGGCTCTGCATCGTGGTGGCCGGCGGGGTGGACGAGAGCGACGTGATGACGGCGCTCGACGACGCGTTCGGCACCGCCCCGGCGAGCGGCGCGGCGGGGGGTGGCGTGCTCCGCGCCCCGAAGCCGCCGTCGGGGGCGCGCATCGTGGTCGTCGACAAGCCGGGAACGGCCATCGCGGCGATCGACCAGGGGTTCGTCGGTCCCGCCTACGGAACTCCCGACGTGGAGCCGGCGGTGGCCGCGGTCAGCGTGCTGGCCGACTCGTCGTTCGGACGGCTCACCCTCCGGCTGCGCCAGGAGCGAGGTGACGTCCCCTGGGTCACGCCGAGTACGTCGGAGCAGCGCACGAGCGGAGCCCTCGGCTGGCGAACGCGCGCGGCGAACGACCGGGTGGGGTCGGCGCTCGCCGAGACGGACCGCATCGTCCGCGCGTTCGCGGCGCAAGGCCCGACGGAGGAGGAGCTCGTCAGCGTGCGGGAACGGGAGGTCTTCGCGTCGACGGCGTGGTTCCAGACCGCCGCCGACACGGCGCGGGCGTGGTCCTGGGTGCTCTTCTACGGGCAACCCGACGACGTGCTGATGAAGACCCCGCAGCGCTACGGCGCGCTGACCGTCGACGCGGTGAAGGCCGCCGCGGGGCGCTACCTCGACGCGGACCACATGCGGACGGTCATCGTCGGAGACTGGGCCAAGCTGCGCGAGCCGCTGACCGCCCTCGGCTGGGGGCCCATCGAGATACGAAACGCGGCGGGGACGCTCCTGCGGACGGAGACCGCACCCCGGATCAAGCACTGACGCTCCTGCGAGGGAGGAAGGATAGCGACCATGCCGATCACCCAGGTCCTCCGCACCATGGGCGCCGACGCCCCGGAGACGAACGCGCCGAGCCAGCCCAACGTGATGCTCATCTTCGGAGCGTCCGGCGACCTGACCAAGCGCCTGCTCGTCCCCGCCCTCTACAACCTCGCGTGCGACGGCCTCCTGACCGAGAAGTTCGCGCTCCTCGGGACGGCGATGGACGCGATGACGACCGAGTCGTTCCGCGAGCGGATGAGCACGGACATCAAGAAGTTCCACACCCGGCCCGAATTCGACCAGAAGGTCTGGGACGGCCTCGTCGAGCGCTTTCACTACGTGCCCGGCGGCTTCAGCGACGCCGCGCTCTTCCAGACCCTCAAGGGCGAGGTGGCCAAGCTCGACGCGAAGTACGACTGCGGCGGCAACGTCCTCTTCTACTTCGCCACCGCGCCGCGGTTCTTCGGTTTGCTCTGCGACAACCTCTACGCGGCCGGCTTCAAGGACGGGCCGGGGTGGAAGCGGATCATCGTCGAGAAGCCGTTCGGCGTGAACCTCGAGTCGGCGCGGCAGCTGAACCGCGAGGTGCTCGCGCACTGGGACGAGTCGCAGATCTACCGGGTCGATCACTACCTCGGGAAAGAGACGGTCCAGAACCTCCTCGCGTTCCGCTTCTCGAACGGGATGTTCGAGCCCCTCTGGAACAAGAACTACATCGACAACATCCAGTTCAACGTCGCGGAGGCGGTCGACGTCGAGGGGCGCGGCGGGTACTACGACTCGTCCGGCGTTCTGCGCGACATGATGCAGAACCACATGTTCCAGATGCTCTCGTATCTGTGCATGGAGGTCCCCGGCTCGTTCGAGCCCGACTCGATCCGCAACGAGAAGGCGAAGCTCCTCCAGTCGGTCCGCGTCTACAGGCCGGACGAGGTCGAGCGCTACGTCTGCCGCGGCCAGTACGGACCGCAGGTCGACGACGCCGGCCACGTGCTCAAGCCCGGCTACCGCGGCGAGCACGACGTCGCCCCCGAGTCGAAGACGGAGACGTACGCCGCGGCGCGCCTCCACATCGACAACTGGCGCTGGGAGGGGGTGCCCATCTACCTCCGGTCGGGCAAGGCGCTGTGGAAGCGCGGCACCGAGATCGTCGTCGAGTTCAAGAAGGCGCCCGAGGTCATCTTCCGCGGGACGACGGTGAGCCAGCTCGGCCCGAACCGCCTGCTCTTCCACATCCAGCCGTACCAGGGCATCGAGATCCAGTTCCAGGCGAAGGTCCCCGGCCCGCGGCTGCAGCTGCAGCCGGTGCACATGCGGTTCTCCTACGGCGACGCGTTCAAGGCGTCGCGCTACACGGGCTACGAGGTGATGCTCTACGCGTGCTCGCACGGCGACACGACGCTCTTCTCGCGCGGCGACGTGGTGGAGGCCGCGTGGCGCGTGGCGCAGCCGCTGCTCGACCACTGGGCGGCGACCCCGGCCGAGTTCCCCAACTACGCGCGGGGGAGCTGGGGCCCGAAGGCGGCCGCGGACCTCATCAAGAAGGACGGCCGCCGGTGGCACGAGGTGATCAACGAGGAGGTGCTGAAGACGGTGCCGCTGTTCAAGGACGGCGACATGCTCTTCCTCGAGCAGATCATCATGGCGCTGCGCCCGCAGCAGGTCTCCCGGGGGGACCTCATCATCAAGAAGGGCGACATCGGCCGCGAGCTCTACCTCGTGGCGCGCGGCGAGGTCGCGGTGCTCGACGAGGTCGGCAAGGTGATCAAGGTGCTGTCCGACGGGGACATCTTCGGCGAGATCGGCGTGCTCATGAGCAAGCCCCGCACCGCCGACGTGCGCGCGAAGACGAGCTGCGACCTCTTCGTCCTCGACAAGACGGACTTCAGCCGCATCCTCCGCGACAACCCGCGCTTCGCGACCGCCGTGCAGGCGGTCGCCAAGGAGCGGTACGACCTCAACGTGCACACCGACGCGCTCACGGCGCCGCACTGATCGGCAGGCGGCTCTCGACGCGCGCCAGCCACACGCCCACCGGGATGAAGCAGGTGAGCAGCCCGGCGCTCAGCAGGTAGGGCACGGCGGTGCTCCCCGCGAAGAGCGCGGTGCCGACGAGCGGCCCGAGCATCCCGCCGACGTCGCCGCAGAGCTGGAGCAGGCCGGCGCCCGTCCCGCGGCGCTCCCGCGGGACGATCTCGCCCATGATGACGAGGAGCGACGGCCCCAGCCCGGCGGCGCCGACCCCGAGCACCACGATTCCCGCCGCGATGCCGAGGCCGTGCGGCGAGAGGCCGATGATGACGAGCCCCGGCACGAGCAGCGCCAGCGACCCGGCGGCCACGCGGGCGTGGGCCTTCCAGCGGTCGCCGATGCGCCCCGCCAGCGGCGTCGTCGCCGCGTCGACCACGGTCATCAGGCCCATGAGGAGCCCGGCCGTGCCCTGCTCGTTGCGCCCCAGCACCGACACGTGCCGGACGTGGACGAGGAGCGCCAGCGTCGTGAGGACCATCCCGCCGGCGGCGAAGGTGAGCGCGAAGTTCATCGCGCCCACCGCGAAGAGGCGCGGATCGCGCATCGCCCGGAGCGTCTCGAGCATCGGCGGGCGCTTCGCGATCGGGACCCGCAGGTCGGGCAGGGTGGCCCACGCGAGAGCGAGCGCGACGACCACCGCGCCGGCGGCGAGGACGAAGGTCAGCGCGTCCCCCACCGCCTCCGAGAGCAGGCCCCCGACGAGGAGCCCGACCGGGACCCCGAGCACGATCGACGCGCGCACCGTGCCCGCGGCTCGCCCGCCGTGCGCCGCGCCCCCCGCGTGGAGCGCGAGGGCCTGCGCCGACACGAAGACCCCCGCCGACGCCGGACCGTGGAGGATGCGCCCGGCGAGAAAGAGTGGGCCCGCGTGCCCGGTCGAGATGCCGAGCGCGAAGAGCCCCATGACGACGATCTGCAGCGCGAGCCCGACGAGGAGCGTTCGCCGCCCGCCGAAGCGATCGGCGAGCACGCCGACGAGCGGGCTCGACACGACGCGCATCGCGCGGTTCGCGGCGAGGATCAGCCCGATGAACGGGAGCGACAGCCCGAGGCGAAGGCCCGCGATGGGCAGGATGGGGAACGCGATGCCCCCGGCGACCCCGGCGAGCAGCGTGCCCGGGGTGAGCATGAGGGCGATCGAGCGCCTCGATCGCTCCGGGGGAGATGGCGTCGGCGGCTCCATCGGGGGCGGGACTGTAGAACAGAAAGGACGGTCGCCGGGGTCCGGATCTGGATCCGGCTCCGAACCCGAGTCGGAGTCGGAGTCGGAGTCGGAGTCGGAGTCGGAGTCCCGCAGGCTCACGCCTCCGCTTTCACCGCGAAGCACCACTCGTGGCCCTCGTGGTCGAGGGCGCGGTACCTTCGAAAGCCGTATCCCGACTGGATCTCCTGGACGATCGTCGCGCCCGCCGCCTTCGCGCACGCGTAGTGCGCATCGAGGTCGTCGACGAAGACGAAGAGGCTCTGCGTCACCTTCCCGCCGTTCGACTTCGGGCTCACGAAGCGGCCGCCCGCCGAGGGGCTCCACGACACGCTGCCGACCATGATGACGCCGGTGCCCAGCGTCAGCTCCGAGTGGACGATCTGTCCATGTTCGCCCGGCACCTTCAGGCGCGCGATGAACCCGAACGCCTTCTCGAGCCAGTCCACCGCGGTCTTCGAGTCCTCGTAGAGGAGCGTCGGCGTGATCTGCGGCCACCCCGCGGGAGCCTTCAGCGCCGTGGCGAGCGATTCGACCGGCACGTCGAGCGCTCCCGCGATCGCGGCCCGCGTCTCGGCGGACATGACGCCCTCCTCGGCGCGCTGCACCGTACGCGGCGAGATGCGCGCCGCCTCCGCGAGGTGCTGCTGCGTCCACGCCTTGCGCTCGCGAAGCGTGCGGATCCTGTCTCCCGTCTCTCTCACTTCCATGGCGGCCTCCCGTTTCGGCTCCGGTCTCGACCGCTTTCTTCGCGCGCTTGTCATGGGAGCACCACGTCGGGAGGACGACAGTTTTGCGACACCAGGGTAGCTCAGGGGCAGCCCGTGATCTTCTCCACGTAGACGTCCGAGGACTCGGCGGTGAAGTAGAGGTTCCCGCTCGGGTCGCGCGAGAGGGACGAATACACGCCCCACGTCTGCGTCTCGTCGAGGGCGAGCAGCTCGACGGTCGCCGCCGTCTGCGGGGCCGTCGGGTCGTACCCGGACGCGAAGTCGAGGTCCGTCTGCTCGCTCCAGTCGTCGTCGTTCTGGCCGGCCAGCGGCGCGCTGAGGACGGGCGTGCTGCCGCTCACGTCGACGCTGAAGATCTGACCGATGGCCTCGACGTAGAGCTTCGTCCCGTCGGTGGTGATGCCGCCCGTCTCGAAGCTCGAGCTCGAGTCCCCACCCAGGTCGGCGCCGTGCAGCGTGAGGAGGGACGGCGGGTTCTCGACCGGGCTCGCCGCCGCCGGATCGATGGCGATGAGGTTCGCCGTGTCCGCGTCGTTCGCGTCGTTGCCGCGCGCCCAGAACCAGACCTTGCCGTTCAGGAACTGGAGCTCGCCGTAGGGGTACTGACCGTCGTCGAAGGTCGCGATCGTGGTCACCACGGCGGCGGGGGTGATCTTGCGGATGGACCACGCCGTCCCGTGGTCCAGCAGGTACAGGTTGTCGGAGCCGTCGA
>JBEKGQ010000238.1:0-9264 GCA_050012715.1 Polyangiaceae bacterium | reverse complement strand
TCGAGGTAGTCGCCGCCTGCGTTGCCGCGCAGGTCGACGATGAGGGCGTCGGCACCCTGGTCGAGCGCCTCGAAGAGCCGCGCCGCGTTCGCGCGCAATTGCTCGTAGCCGTTGAAGACGAGGTAGAGAGCGCGCGTCCCCGGCAGCGTGGTGAACCAGAAGTCTGCGTCCTTGTGCTCCAGATAGAGGGGCGGGTGCTGGTAGGCGCGGACCATCTCCGGATCACCGGAGTGAGGGCCCATCGTGCGCGTGAAGGTGGTGCCGTCGTCACGCGCGAACGTGAAGGTGACCGCCGCGGGGTCGCGGACCAGCCGGAGCGCATGCAGCACCTCGCCGGTGAGAAACCATGGCTCGTTGAAGAGATAGAACCATCGGTTCTCCCCCTGGGTGAGGATCTCGTGCAGCCCCGCCTCGACGCGGCCCATATCGGCGTCGTCGATCTTCACGAGCCGGGCTCCGAGCAAGTCACGCTCTTCCGGCAGCGCGCGGGCCACGCGCCAGTCGTCGCCGAAGCGATAGGTGATGAAGGGGTAATAGTGCTGGTCGTCGGTGATGTTCACATACGTGTGTGCGTCGCCTACGGCCGCGGTGAGCCTCTCGAAGAGGACGGGCACGTCGGGCCCCGGCGCCCCGTGCAGTGCGACGTCGATCTGTCCGACCAGCTCCTGGTACTGCTCGCGAGAGACGCGGTGAAAGGCGTTCACGTGGCGCCGAGCAACCCCCTGCGCCATCGCGTGCAGATCCTCGTGCCACTGCGCTTCGGTCAGACGCGTGAGGTCGACCGGCGTCGAGGCGCGTACGTCCAGAATCCACCACGTCCCGGCGGCCAGCATCGCCGCTGCCGCCGCGCCGGCCGCCCAGCGCATGGGTCCTCGCATCGCCCCCATCATAGCTGCGGTACCCGTTCGCGGCGCGCCGAGCTTGGCCGCCGCGCTCGCCTGGTGAAGCACGCTCGCCGAGAGGCTCTGCACGGCATCCCTCCGGTGGACGACGCGATGCTCGAGCGAATGGCCCATGAGATTCTGAATCCCGCCGCGAGCGCGCGAGGCTCGGCTCCGGTCAAGCCGTGACCGACCCGGGAAGCCTACAGCCCCATCAGCTTCGCGACGTAGTACCGCATCGTCTCCGTCGTCCCGCCGCCGATGCGGAAGAGCCGCTGGTCCCTCCACGCGCGCGCGATGTGGAACTCCTCGATGTAGCCCCAGCCGCCGTGGAACTGCAGGCACTGGTCGGCGATCTCGGTCATCACGTCGCCGACGAAGATCTTCGACAGCGAGATCGTCTTCACCGTGTCGATCGAGACGCTGTCCTTCTTGACGTACTTGTCCTCGTTGTAGGCCTCGGCGCCCCTGTACGTCAGCGCGCGCGCCGCCTCGAGCTTCGCCGTCAGGTCGACGAACTTGTGCTGCCAGTACTCGCGCTTGATGATCGGCTTGCCGAACGCCTTGCGGTCCCGGCCGTAGGCGATCGCCTCCTCGAGCATCACCCCGCCGCCGGCGCACGCGCTCGTGCAGGCGATGATGCGCTCGCTCTGGAAGTTCTGCATGAGGTACATGAACCCCATGTTCTCTTCGCCCAGGCGGTAGCGCGCGGGGATGCGCATGTCCTCGAAGTGGAGCTCGGCGGTGTCGCTCGAGTGGTTGCCGATCTTCTTCAGCTTCTTCGAGACGTGGAAGCCCTTCGTCTTGGTCGGCACGAGGAAGAAGCTGCAGCCGTGGGCGCCCGCCGCCGGATCGGTCTTCGCGAGGAGCGTGACGAAGTCGGCGCGCGTGCCGTTCGTGATGAACGTCTTCGAGCCGTTGATGACGTAGTCGTCGCCGTCCTTCTTCGCCGTCGTCTGGATGCCGGCCACGTCGCTGCCCGCGTTCGGCTCGCTCACGCCGAGGGCGGCGATCTTGTCACCCTTGATGGCGGGGGTCAGGAACTCCGCCTTCTGCTCCTTCGTGCCGAGGTCGTTGATGACCGGGGTCGCCATGTCCCCCTGCACGAGGAGGCCCATCCCGACGCCCGACATCAGGCAGCGAGGGAACTCCTCGCTCTTGGCGACGCTGAACCAGTAGTCGCCGCCGGAGCCGCCCACGTCTTCGGGGTAGTGCGCTCCGTGGATGCCGAGCTCGCCGGCGCGCTTGAACACCCAGCTCGGGAAGAGCTCGTCCTTCTCCCACTCCGCGACGTGCGGCGCGAGCTCACGCTCGCAGAACGCGCGCACCGTGGCGCGGAACTGGTTGTGCTCGTGCGTGTAGGGGCTGGGCATGGGCGTCTCTCCGGGCGATATTTCGTACACGAAACATCCCGGGACGCAAGCGACACAAAGGACACACCGAAGCGGGAGGACCGGGCGGTCATCGTGCGCCCAGTGCTCCCCTTCGGTCCCCGCGTCCGTGGCCCCCCACGCCACGCGGGCAAGCTCCATCGTCGTCCCTGCTCGAGGGGCTCACTGACGGACACCACCCCAAGTGGCATCCGAAAGCAGCACCGTACACGTCGACGACTACGCCGCCGGCCTCTTGCTCACGAAGGAGAGAGGCGCGCCAGCGCACGCGATTTCTCGAGCAACGGACAACTCACGCTCGCGACAGCTCGCGCCCCGTGCCAAGGAACCGCCGGCGACGAACCGGGCGACTCGCTATCAGCAAGCGGGACACTTTCCTCTCGAATGCCGAAGGCCGTAGGGCTCTTCCAATCGAGGCCGCTCATCGGGAGCGTGTGACGCGCGATCAGACAGCGTCGCGCGAAAGAGTGATGCGAGGGGAACTACTTCTTCTTCCCCTTCTTCGCACCCTTCTTCGCCTTCTTCGCCTTCTTCGCACCTTTCTTAGCAGCCATGGCTTCTTTCCTTTTCTCCGCCTTCGCGGATCCTTTTTGCTTCTTCTTTGCGACCGCCCGCCCCCTGGATGGGTGCGCGGACGTTACAGCTGCCGGCTTGGCCTTTTTGGTCGCGGGCCGCTTGCTCTTGGTAGAGCGCGCGGACGCCGCAGCCTTCGCCGGCCCGCCCACCCCGTTACCGACGGGGCGAGGGACTGCTTCTCGTTGCGCCGCTCGCTTGCGGAGGACCTCGACGATCTTCTCGTCGAGCTTCTCGAAGTCGAACGGCTTGTCGATGTACTCGTCGGCCCCGAAGAGCGGGCTCGTGGTCTCGTTGAGGTTCTCGCCGATGCCGGTGAGCATGAGCACGCCGGTGTGAGCGAGCGCGGCGTCTTGCCGGATCTTGCGACAGACCTCCCAGCCGCTCATGCCGGGCATCATCACGTCGAGCACGACGAGGTCGGGCAGGCGCTCGCGCGCGAGCTCCCACGCCTCGTCGCCATCGGACGCTTCGATGACCTCGAGCTTCGGCTGTTCGATCGACCGCAGGTGGCGTGAGACGAGCTCCAACATCGTCGGCTCGTCATCAGCGACCAGCACCACCGCAGGCGCTGCATGCGCGTTCACGATCGTGATGATCGAAGAGAACACTTGTGCACGTCAAGTTCTCTCTTGCATGCGCGTGACGATCTCCGTCGAGGGAGGGTCCATGGTGACCCACTCGACGTCGTCGCCGTCGCCGTCAACGACCACGTCAACGTGATCGCTTCGATGCGGGTCACTCGTCGAGGAACTGCGTGGGGACGCGCGAGGTCGACTCGACGAGCTCCTTCGACGCGGTGACGAACTTCACCATCGTGGGCATGTGGCCCTTCGTCAGCTTCAGCTTGTTCTGCATCATCCCCTTCGTGGGATCGAGCAGCTTGTGGATGACGTCCTTCCACCGCGCGTAGGTCGCGACGATGACGAACGGGGCCTTCTCGGCCTCCGGGCGCGACACGAGGCGGCAGTCTCGACAGGTGCCCTGGTCGAGGTCGAGCCACATCGCCGTGTCCTCCGGGATGCCGATGGCCGGCTCGGCGCCGACCACCATCGCGACCGCCCCGAACGTCCAGTCCTTCGCGGCCGTCTTGTAGCCGGCGTTCGCGTTGATGGCGTCCTTGTACGCGGAGCACCACTCGGCCGAGGGGAAACGAAGGGGCGATGCGGTCATGGTGGCGCGACCGTAGTCCACGGCCCGGAGGTGCGCCAGCGCGTCTATACTGAGGGAGAGATGACGCCGAACGCCCCTCACGCGCACGTCCACGAGCGCGGCGACAAGCGGCTCGACGCGGTGCTCGACTTCGTCGCCTTCACGGCGCGGCCGATGCCGCTGCTCACGCTCCTCGACGAGGCGCCGCGGCGCATCGCGGTCATCCTCGGCGCCGACGTCTGCTCGCTCTACCTGCTCGAGGGCGACCAGAGCGAGCTCGTGATGCGCGGCAACGTCGGCTTCACCAACGGCGCCATCGGGCAGGTGCGCCTCCGCGTCGGGCAAGGGATCACCGGCCAGGCCGTCGAGTACATGCGGCCCATCACCACGAGCACCGCCGAGGAGCACGGGGCCTACCAGCACTTCGCCGAGCTCGGTGAGGAGCGGTTCCCGTCGTTCCTCGCCGTGCCCATCCGCGGCAAGGCGGGCCCCCTCGGCGCCCTCGTCGTCCAGCGGCGCGAGCCGGCGTTCTCGGACCGGGACGTGGAGCTGCTCGCGGTCCTCGGTGGGCTCATCGCCGCCGGCATCCGCACCGCGGAGCTCCTCGACGAGGCGCGGGAGAAGCGCGCCCGCCGCGCCGGCGGAGGGACGCGAAAGGTGACGCTGACGGGGAGGCCGCTCATCGTCGGGCGCGCGCTCGGGGCCGTCGCGGCCTTGCGTCGACCTCCGACCCGCCCGAGCGAGCGAGCCGCCACGAGCAAGCCCGGCAAGAGCCGGCCGGCCCATCACGACGGGGACGTGCGCCTCCTCGAGGGCGCCTTCGACGTCGCCCAGAAGGCCATCCGCGGCCTCGAGGACCGGGCGCGCAACCTCGGCCTCGGCAAGGACGCGTCGTTCCTCGGGACGTACGTCGAGATCCTCGACGACGCGCGCTTCCGGGAGCGCGCGGCCGACCTCGCCGCGACCGGCGTGGGGGTGGCGCACGCGCTGTCCCAGGTCGCCCGGGACGTGACGCGCACCGCCGTCGCCCTCACGCGCGACCCGTACCTCGAGGAGCGCGCCCGCGACGTGGAGGACCTGTGCGACGCGGTCACGATGCTCGCCGAGAGCGACAAGCGGTCCGCCCTCCCCAGCAAGGCGCTCCTCGTGGGCGACACGCTCACGGTGTTCGACCTCCTCGTCAGCGCCCGCTCCCAGCCCTGCGGGATCGCCCTCAGCGAGCGCGCGAGCGGCCCACGCCTGCGGTCGCTCCTCAAGCTGCTCAACGTCCCGGCGGTGGTCGACGTTCAGGGCCTCTTCCGGTGGGCCTCGGACGGCGACATCGCGCTCCTCGACGGCGACCACGGCCTGCTGGTCATCAACCCGAGCAAGAGCGAGATGGCGAGTCTGCGAGAGTACCGTCGCTCTGCACGGGACACCTGAAGCCTCCCGGACCCAAGCGCCCGCGCCCACGTCGTGTCACCATGGGATGCTCACCGTGACCGCCTCGCCGACGCCCCCGCCGTCCCCGGGCCACCCGGTCTCCGACCACGTCGACGCCGACGGGGACCGCATCAGCATCACCGACGTGAACGGCACGATCGCGCGCTTCGAGATGACGTACGAGCCCCCGTCGGCCGGCGAAAAGAGCAAGTTCGGGCCGCCCCGGCGCGCCCGTATCCCGTCGGCCCTCTATCTCCTCGCGTCCGCTGTCTTCGGGGTCGTGACCATCTGCGCCTACAACGCCCCCACCGGGTCGTGGCTGTTCCGATGGGCGGTCGAAGGCGACCGCATCCGGCCGCTGTCGGTCAGCGTCATCGCCGTCGTGCTGCTCGTCTCGTCGCTGGCGACGGTGCTCCGCACCCACATGCGCGGCGTCATCGTGACCGACGACTGGATCGAGGCGCGCACGCTCCTGCCCCTCGGCATCCCGAGGGCCAAGCGATGGGGCTGGCCTCAGGTGACGCGCCTCGTCATCGATGGCGACCGGGTCGGCTTCGACATGTACGACGGGACGTTCGAGCGCCTGCCCGAGGTGGCCGACGGCAAGGGCATGGTGCAGCTCATGGTGCACCACGCCCAGCGCCTGAAGATCGACGTCACCGTGCTCGAGCGGATTCCCACTCGGCGCTGACGGCGGCGCGAAGCTCGGCGTCGGCCAGGAACTCCACCGCGGTGCGGGCGAGCACCTTGGCGGCGAGGAGCGCGGTCTTCGCCGCTCCGTCGGTCGCGGCGGCCTCGGCGAAGCGGTGCTCGTGGCACTGGGCGGCTCCCTCGTCGACGATGGCGAGCCACGGGTGGATGGCGGGCACGGCGTGCGACACGTCCCCCATGTCGGTGCTGCCGGCGCCGACGCGCGGGTCCCGCTCGCGGGGCTTCCGCCCCAAGGCCTCGAGGTGCGCGCCGAAGCGACGCGCGAGGGCGAGGTTGTTGACCATGTCGCGGTAGCCCTTGCGGAGCTGGATCTCGACCTTCACGTCGCTCGCCATCGCGGCGCCCCGGGCGCAACGCTCGACGATGGCGCGGACGCGCTCGACCTCGGCGTCGTCGAGAGCGCGGACGCTGAATTCGCACGCGGCGCGCTCCGGGATGATGTTCACCGCTTGTCCCCCGTCGAGGACGTACCCGTGGACGCGCACGCCATCGCGGAAGTGAACGCGCTGCCCATCGATGAGCCGGAACGTGTCGAGGCAGGCCGTGAGCGCGCTCTTGCCGGCGTGGGGGGCGATCGCGGCGTGGGACGGCACCCCGTGGAAGTGGAAGGTGAGCCAGATCGAGGCGAGCGTCGTGTGGGCGAGCAGATCGCGGTCGAAGGGATGGAACATCATCGCGGCGTCGACGCCGTCGAAGGCGCCCGCCTCGAGCATCGTGATCTTGCCGCCGCCGCCTTCCTCGGCCGGCGTCCCGAGGAGGACGACCTCGCCCCCGACGCCGTCGGCGACGGCCGCCGCGGCCACGAACGCGCCCACCGCCCCGGTCGCGATGAGGTTGTGCCCGCAAGCATGCCCGACCCCGGGGAGGGCGTCGTACTCGGCGAGGACGGCGATGCGCGGACCGCCGCTCCCGGCGCGAGCGCGGAAGGCGGTCGGCAAGCCGGCGATGCCTCGCTCCACCACGTGGCCGCGGGAGGCCACGAAGTCGCCCAGCCAGCCGCTCGCCTGGTGCTCTTCGAAGCGCAGCTCGGGGTGATCGTGGATGCGGCGAGACAGGGCAACCAGCTCGTCCGCGCTGGCGTCGACGGCGCGGTCGATGGTGGCGGCGAGGTCGGGCGCGAGCGACATGGCGCGCGAGCATGCGCTAACCTCCGGCGGCGGCGCCAATGAAATTCTCGCTTCTCCTCGCGGTCGCGAGCGTGACGATCGGCCTCGCGGCGTGCCGCGACCAGGCGCCCCCGTCGCACGCCGCCGCGCCCCCCATCGAGCTCCCGCCGGCGGACTCCACCGCAGTGCCGGCGGCTTCGGCGAGCGCGGCGGTTGCGCTGGAACCGAAAGAGCGATTCACGGTCGAGAGGGTGACCGGCGAGGACCACGCGATGGGCACGCACCTCGCCTACGCGAGCTTCACGACGCCCGCGGTGGACGCCGCGAGGCTGCACGTGCTGTTCGACGCGGCGACGGCGGAGATCCGGCGCCTCGAGAAGCTGATGACGACGTGGGACCCGACGAGCGAGGTGTCGCAGATCAACGAGGCGGCCGGGAAGCACCCGGTCGCGGTCGGGCCGGAGACCTTCGACGTCATCCGCGAGGCCGTCCACGCCAGCGAGATCAGCAGCGGGTGCTTCGACATCACGTTCGAGACCCTCCACGGGCTGTGGAAGTTCGATCAGGACCTCGACCCGCACCCGCCCACCGCGGCCGACGTGAAGGCCAAGGTGAAGTACCTGGGCTACCGCCACGTGAAGCTCGACGCGGCCGCCCACACCGTCTTCCTCGACGAGCCCCACGTCCGCATCGGCCTCGGCGGCATCGCCAAGGGGTACGCGGTCGACAAGGCGGCGAAGGTGCTGCTCGACGCGGGCGTCACGTCCTTCTACGTGCAGGCCGGGGGCGACCTCTTCACGCACGGGACGAAGCCCGATGGCTCGCCCTGGCAGGCCGGCATCCGGGATCCGCGGGGGCCGGACGGGGATTACTTCGTCATGATGCCGGTGGTGGACCACGCCTTCAGCACCGCGGGCGACTACGAGCGGTCGTACATCGTCGACGGCAAGCGGTACCATCACATCATCGATCCGCGGACCGGCTACCCGGCGACGGCGTCGCGAAGCGTGACCATCTGGGCGCCCACGGCCCTCCTGGCGGACGAGATCGACGACGCGGTGTTCATCCTCGGGCCGGACAAGGGGCTCCAGCTCGTCGAGTCGCTCGATGGGGTCGGTGCGGTCATCGTGGATAGCCACGACAAGGTGTGGGTCAGCAAGCGGCTCGAGGGAAAGCTGCGGATGGTGCATCCGCCGAAGGACGGCTTGTAGAACTTGCGTCCCCCATGACGGCACCGACGACACCGTACGAGCTCTTCTACTGGCCCTCCATCCAGGGACGCGGCGAGCTCGTCCGCCTCGCGCTCGAAGAGGCCGGCGCGGGCTACGTCGACGTCGCACGCCGTCCAGAGGCGGAAGGCGGCGGCGTCGCGGCGCTGATGAAGATGCTGCGGGCGCCGGGGCTTTCGCCGTTCGCGCCGCCCTTCTTGCGGGCGGGGCCGCTCGTGATCGCGCACACCGCGAACATCCTGCTCTACCTTGGGCCTCGGCACCGGCTCGTTCCGGAGAGCGAAGCGGAGCGGCTGCACGCCAACCAGTTGCAGCTGAGTGTCACCGATCTGGTCTCCGAGGTGCACGAGACCCATCACCCCATCGCGTCGGACCTCTACTACGAGGACCAGAAGCCGGAGGCGCGCCGACGGTCCGAGCACTTCACGCGCGAGCGCATCCCCAAGTTCCTTTCGTATTTCGAGCGCGTGCTCGAGGGCGGGTCCGGTCCCTACGTCTTCGGCGACGAGGTGTCGTACGTGGACCTGTCGCTGTTCCAGGTCCTCGAAGGGCTGCGCTACGCGTTCCCGAGAGCCGTGGCGCACGTCGCGCCCGGCGTACCGAGGCTCGTCGCGCTCGGCGAGCGAGTGCGGGGGCGGCCGCGGATCGCCGCCTACCTCGCGTCGCCGCGGAGGCTGGCGTTCAACGAGGACGGGATCTTCCGGCGGTATCCCGAGCTGGATGCGTTCTAGTTCAAGTTTGCCGGGGCGTTCGGATCGGTCGGCTGCGCGAGGGACTCCCACTGCGACTCGTGGCTCCA
>JBEKGQ010000237.1:0-9295 GCA_050012715.1 Polyangiaceae bacterium | reverse complement strand
CACGAAGCCGGAGCGGACGTTCGACAAGAGCGCGGTCGCGGTCTGGACCTTCATCGCCTCGGAGTCGGCCTTCTTCCTCATCCTCATCATCGCGTACGTCTTCTTCAACTTTCACGTCACGACCGGACCGTCCGCCGCGACGGTGCTCGACGTGGGAAAGACCGGCGGGTTCACGGCGTGCCTCTTCGCGAGCAGCCTGACGTTGTGGCTGTCGGAGCGTTGCCTCGAGAAGAAGCAGCACGACGCCGCCACGCGGTGGCTCATCGTGACCATCTCGCTCGGCCTGATCTTCATGGGCGGGCAAGGCACCGAGTACGTCGGGCTCTTCGAGCGCGGGGTCGGCGTGTCGACGAACCTCTTCACGACGACCTTCTTCACGCTGACCGGCTTCCACGGCCTCCACGTGACGATGGGCCTCTTCGCGCTCACGATCGCCCTCGTCCTCATGATCGCGGGGGACTTCCGCCGGCGCCGATCGAGCCTCCTCCGGGCCATCGGCCTCTACTGGCACTTCGTCGACGTCGTGTGGCTCGTCGTCTTCTCCGTCGTCTACCTGAGGATCCGGTGATGGATAGCTGGCGCCTTTTGACGTCGTTGTGGCAGCCCGACCCGCTCGCCATCGCGGCGTGCGTGGCGGCGGCGGTCGCGTACCTCGCCCCCGGGCGTCGCTTCGGGGTGCGCGTCCTGCCGCTGTCGGCCGCGCTGCTCATCTTCGTCCTCGCCCTGGCGTCGCCCATCGGGCAGCTCGCCGACGGGTACCTCTTCAGCGCGCACATGCTGCAGCACCTCCTGCTGGTGCTCGTCGTCCCGCCGCTCGCGCTCCTCGGCCTCGCGCCCGCGCTCGAGGCGCGCGCCGCCGGGCCGGTCGCGCGCCTGCTCGGCCGCCCCCTCGTTCCCTGGGCGCTCGGCGTCGGGGCCATGTGGCTGTGGCACGAGCAGACGCTGTGCAACGCCGCGTCGCAGAGCGGGCTCGTTCATCGCGTGCAGGAGCTGTCCCTCGTGGCCATGGGCGGGGCGTTCTGGTGGCCGATCCTCGCCCCGCGCGAGGAGTCGCGGCTGCCGCCGCTCGGGGGCGTGGCGTACCTCTTCACGGCGTGCGTCGCGTGCACCCTGCTCGGCGTGCTCATCACCTTCTCGCCGGTCGAGGTGTGCTCGGTCTTCCTGCACCCGGTCGACCGGCTCGGCGTCATGCCGCTCGTCCGCGACGGGTGGGGCCTCACCGTCGAGAAGGACCAGCAGGTGGGGGGCCTGCTCATGTGGGTGCCTGCCTGCCTCGTGTACGGCGCGGGGATCCTCGGGGTCCTCGGGCGGCTGCTGCACGAGCACCCCACGCCCCACGGCGAGAGCAAGCAGGGGGCGTCGTGAGCGAGAAGCCGCCGGAGCCCCGCGAGGGCTGGAACCGCCCGAAGCCGGACGTCATCCCGCGGCCGACGGCGTGGCCGCCCGCGCTGGCGCTGGCGGTGACGCTGCTGGCCTGGGGGCTCATCACGTCACCGGTGGTGCTGGCGGTCGGCGTGATCCTCTTCGCCGTATCGCTGGTCGGCTGGATCCAGGAGATTCGCCATGAGTCATGAGAAGGACGCGAAGGATCACGACGAGCAGCCGCCCCCGTCGCCCGAGCTCGTGGAGCGCCGGCGCTTCCTCGCGCGGGTGAGCGTCGGGCTCGGGGGCTGCATGGGGGTGGCGATCGCGGCGCCGATGGGCGCGTTCGTCGTGGCGCCGCTCTTCGGTGCGGTGCCGCACGAGTGGCGCGCCGTCGGCAAGGTCAGCGGCTTCAAGGTGGGCGAGACCACCGCGGTCATCTTCACCGACGCGTCGCCGCTCCCGTGGGCGGGCGTCACGGCGAAGACGGCGGCGTGGCTGCGCCGCAAGAGCGAGCGGGAGTTCGTCGCCTTCGCGGTGAACTGCGCCCACCTCGGGTGCCCGGTGCGGTGGCTCCCGGACGCGCAGCTCTTCATGTGCCCGTGCCACGGCGGCGTCTACTACGCGGACGGCTCGGTCGCCGCGGGGCCGCCCCCGCACTCGCTGTCCCAGTACAAGACGCGCATCACGGGCGACGACGTCGAGATCCACACCGAGCCCATCCCGATCGCCTGACCGCCCATGATCAAGCGAGTCCTCAAGCAGACCTGGACGTTCCTCGACGACCGCCTCGGCGTCGGAGCGATGCTCGGGCCCCTCATGCGGCACCCGGTCCCGAGGGGTGCGCGCTGGTGGTACGTCTTCGGCAGCGCGACGCTCTGCGCGTTCGTGATCCAGGTCGCGACGGGCGTGACGCTCGCCTTCTCGTACATCGCGTCCTCGTCGCAGGCCTACGACACGCTGCTCTTCATCACGAACGAGGCTCCGTTCGGGCGGTTCCTGCGCGGGCTTCACTACTACGGCGCGTCGGCGATGGTGCTCATGGTGGGCCTGCACATGGCGCAGGTCTTCCTCGCGGGCTCCTACAAGTTCCCGCGCGAGATGAACTGGATCACCGGCGTCCTGCTCCTCGTGTTCACGCTCGGGATGGGGTTCACCGGGCAGCTCCTGCGCTGGGATCAGAACGCGACCTGGTCCGTGGTCGTCGGCGCCGAACAAGCGGGGCGCGCTCCGGGGCTCGGCCCTTACATCGCCCGGTTCATCCTCGGCGGGGACACCATCGGCGGCGCGACGCTGAGCCGCTTCTTCGCCATCCACGTGTTCCTCATTCCAGCGATGATCTTCGCCTTCCTCGGCCTCCACCTCGTGCTCGTCATGCGGCACGGCATCTCCGAGCCGCCCACGCCGGGCGAACCGGTGGACCCGAAGACGTACCGCGAGAAGTACGAGGCGCACCTGAAGAAGGACGGCGTCCCCTTCTGGCCCGACGCGGCGTGGCGCGACGTCGTCTTCGCCTTCGTGATGGTGTCGTGCATCGTCGGCCTCGCGTGGGTGATCGGCCCGCCGATGCTCGACAAGCCGCCGGACCCGAGCCTGACCGACGCGAGCCCGCGGCCGGACTGGTACCTCCTCTGGTACTTCGCCGTCCTGTCCCTGTGCCCGCCGAGCCTCGAGACGCTCGTCATCCTGGCGTTCCCGCTGGTCGTCGGGGCGCTGCTCTTCTCGGCGCCGATCATCTCGAACCGGGGGGAGCGGAGCGCGCGGCGGCGGCCGTGGGCGATCGGGATCGTCATCGTGAGCGTGCTCATGATCGGCTCGCTGTGGATCGTCGGGGCGCGCTCGGACTGGTCGCCGAACTTCGCGGCGAAGCCGCTCACCGCGGCGGTCGTCGGCACGAGCAGCGGGCCCGTGGCGCTGGGGGCGCGCTATTTCCACGACAAGGGGTGCCTCAACTGCCACCTCATCGGCGAAGAGGGGGGACGCCGTGGACCGAACCTCTCGCGCATCGGGGATCTGCTCACCCGCGACGAGATGGTGATCCGCATCTCGAACGGCGGGCGGAACATGCCGGGGTTCGCGAGCACGCTGAAGCCCGAGGAGCTCGACGCGCTCGTGGCCTTCTTGCAGTCACGCAAGGCCCCGCCGCCGAAGTAGGCGGCGAAGCAGCGACCGGAACACCGTGACGGGCGGGTGTTTCGAAAGGGCCCCCTCGAGACGCGCAAGCTCGCGGAGCTCTTCGCCGGGCGGGTGGCACACATGTCGCTTCGGAGAGCGGCATGTCCGTCCGAAGCCTGCTCGTGCTCCTCGGTGCTGTGCTCGCGACGCCCGCCGGCCTGGGTTGCTCGGGATCCACGACGGAGCCGAACGACGGTCTGCCGACCACGGGTGCGTCTTCGGAGGGCGGCGCGGCGTCCCGGTCGGACGCGGGCTCGCACGGGAGCGCGACCGACGCGGGGTCGACGCCGCCCTCACCGGGGCAGGACGCGGGCAGCGCGACCGGCGTCGATTCGGGCGGAGAGCCGGTGGAGTCCGGGACGGAGCCGATGGAAGGCGGCACGGCACCGGAGGCCGGACCGACCGCGTCGGACGTCGACTACGCGCCGTACTTTCCCACGTGGGTCTGGGGGGCCAGCGGCTACGCGTTCACGAGCCTCGTGGACCTGCAGCAGAAGGCGCACTTGAACGAGGTGACGATCGCGTTCGTCCTGTCGAACGGCGGCTGCAACACGACCCAGGACATCGAGCAGAACATGGCCGACGTGACGGCGTTCATCGCCGCCGGCGGGCACGTGAAGGCCTCGTTCGGAGGGGCCGACGGGACCTACCTCGAGGCCAAGTGCACGACGGCCGCGACGTGGGCATCCGCGCTCGAGGACTTCGTCGAGACGACCGGCATCACGGACCTCGACTTCGACATCGAGCAGGACGCGGTCCTCACCGACGCGGTGAACGAGATGCGCGGTCAGGCCCTCGCGACGGTGCAGGCCTCGAAGAACATCAAGGTCGCCTTCACGCTGGCCGCCAACCCTTCACCCGGGGCGCTCACGACCCAGGGTCTCTCCGTCGTGACCCACGCGCTCTCGGCCGGCGTGAAGATCTCCCACGTGAACCTGATGACGATGGACTACGGCGACAGCTACGGGGGCCAGCCCCTCGCGCCGGTGGCGATCGGCTCGCTGACGGTCGCGAGCACGCAGCTCATGGCCGCCATCCCCGGGCTCACCAAGGCGCAGGCCTGGCAGATGATCGGCGTCATCCCGATGATCGGCCAGAACGACGACTCGGAGGTCTTCTCGGTGGCGGACGCGAAGACGCTCGCCACCTTCGCCATCCAGAACCAGCTCGGCCTCGTCTCGTTCTGGTCGATCGATCGCGATCAGGTCTGCCCGAAGGGCGCCGACTACAACTCGTGCAGCACCGTCGATACGACGAACTTCCAGTTCGACACGATCTTCCAGAGCGTGACCGCCCCGCCGTAGGGCAGGCTCAGCTCTGCATCATGCGGGTGTACTTCTGGACGAGGGTCGGGTCCCGCTGCATCGCCTGGGCCCACTGCATGGCGACCTGACCGTACGACTGCATGTCGAGCCCCGCCTGCGCCAGCGCCCCCGCCGCATTGCCGGTCTGCATCCCCTTCATGATGCGGACGTAATCCGAGAGCTTGCTCACCCGCTGCCCCGGGAACACCACCGGGTCCGCGTCCCCCGCCGGCGGCGCGCCAGCACCCGCGGGCTGCGCCCCCGCGCCGAAGCGCGCGCGGAACGCGCTCTGCGACACGGACGCGCCGAGGGGCGGCGGGACGTCGAGGCCGAAGAAGGCCTGCGCGCAGGTCCGCATCGCGTCGTAGACGGCGAGCACCGCCTGGGAGTCGGTCGACCCCGCCGCCGTCTGCAGCGCGCCCACCGCCGCCTCGCTCGCGGTTCGCGTGACCGGCGTGTCGTTGTCGGTCGGGAAGCGGTAGCGGCTCGCGACGAGCGCCGCGCGCAGGGCCCTCGCGTCGTTCGGCAGGCTCCGCGCCGCCTCGAGGGCCGCCTTCGCGTCGCTCGCTCGCAGCGCGGTGAAGGCCGCCTCGGACGGCGGCTGCGCCTTCCGCGGCAACGGCGTCCCCTGCTGGGCGTGCTGCAGCGTGACCGCGAGCTCCTGCGCGCTCTGCGGGGTTCCCCGCTGCACGGCGGCCTGCGCGTAGCCCACCGCCTCCGGCGCGCGCCCGAGACCGAGGAGCGCCTGGGCCATCCCCTGCAGAACGTAGGGCGCGATCGACGCGTCGTCGTTGCGCCGCATGATCTCCTCGAGGAGCGTCCTCGCCTTGTCGTACTGCCCGAGCCCGAGGAGCGTCGTGGCCCAAGCGTTCAGCTGGACCGACTTCAGCTGACCCCGCGAGAGCTCGTTGGCTTTTTCGTACGCCGCGGCGCCGGTCCGGTCGTCCTCCATCTGCCACCCCATCGACCCGAGCGCCGCCCACTCCTCGGGCGTGGTGAAGAAGACCGAGGCGTAGCGGTAGGCGGCCAGCGCCGCGTCCATGTGCTTGGCCTCGCTCAGCGCCTGCGCCGCCTGGACGGCGCCGCTCTGCTCGTTGGCCTGACAGAACGCGAGCGTCGCCTCGTACGCGCGGCCGAGGCGCGCGTAGATGATGCCGAGGTTGCGCTTGGTCGTCGCGTTGTTCGGGTCGATCGAGTCGCACCACCGCGTCGGGCGCAGCGCCGCCTCGAACTGCCCCTGCTGCATCAGCGCCATCGACGCGCTCGCGGCGGCGCCGAACTCGAAGGGCACCGGCACGCGCGCCTGCTCCCACAGCGGGCGGAGCTCCGCGAGCCGCGCGTTCCGCCAGTCCTTTCCCGTGGCGGGGAACGCGCGCACGAGCGCCTCGAACGCGGCGTCGGGCTGACCGGCGGCGAAGAGCCCCTTGGCCAGGTTGACCCACGGCACGGCGGCGCTCGGGTTCGCGAGCGCGCACGTCCAGTGCACGTCGAGGGCTTGCGCCGGCGGGAGCCCGGTCACCGCGACACCGGACCACGCGGTGAACGGCTCGCTCTTGCCCAGCGCCCGCGCCGACCGCTCGAAGAGCGCGCACGCCTCCGCGGGCGCCGCGTTGGCGTCCTTGAGCGCGTGGGCCCGCGTGTACTCGAGCCCGATCTGCTCGGTGCCCCGCAAGAGGTCCGCCACCACCGGCAGCCCGTCCGTGATGCGCCGGAGGTCGCCCTCGCGCGCCTCGAGGCTCCACCGCCGCTCCAGCCGGAGGAGCCAGGGCTCGAGGACCCACGGGTCGACGCCGGGCGCGGCGGCCTCGATGGCCTGCAAGAGCGCGCGCACGTTGTCGCGTCGCATCGGGCCGGAGCCGGTCGCGATCGCCGCGAGCGCGTTCGTCGCCAGGCGCCGGTACCCGCCGGCGAGCACGCTGGGCGCCTGCGTCGTCGCCGTCAGGTACCGGCAGAGCCCGTGCGCGAAGTAGAGCACCATCTGCGCCATCCGCGTCGGGGCCCCTTGCTCGTCCTCCGCGGCGAGCGTCGGGACCCACTCGATCGCCAGCCTGTCCGCCGTCGCGAGCGTCGGCTGCGCGCGCTCCACGAAGTACGCCGCGACCGCCGCGAGCTTCTCCTGCGGGACGCCCTCGAACGACGCCGCGAGCGCGGCCACCGCCGCGCCGTCGAACGCCCGCGCCGCGCCGGCCCCGAGCACCTCGCGGATCGCGGCGCTCTGCTCCGCGCCCGGCACGAAGTCCGCCGCGTCGCGCGCCGCCATCCGCGCGAGGCGCAGCGCGCCCGTCGTCCTCCGCTGCGTGATGAACGCCTCCCACTCCGCCAGCGGACGCGCCGACCCGAGGCGCAGCAGCCGCTCCACCTCCGCCTCGATCTGCGCGTTGGGATCCCTCAGCACCGCCGTCTGCAGGCTGTCGAGCGCCAGCGCCAGGGGCTCTCCGCCCGCCAGCAACCCTCGCACCTGCGCGAGCCGGCCCAGCGGGTGCCACGTCGTCAGCCCGGCGCCGCGCATGTGCGCCGCGGCGAACGGCGCGAGCTTCTCGTCGCCCAGCGCGATGAGCGCGTCGACCAGCATCGCCGCGTCGCTCGCGCAGTCGGGACGGCCGCGCCCGAAGCCCTCGACCACCCGCGCCACGTCGCCGCGGAAGAACCCCTCCCGCGCGTAGGCGAGGCCCACCGACGCGGGGTTCGTCTTCCACTCCTTCAGCTCCTTCTGCTGCCACTGGAGCCGCTGCCCGTCGTCCTCGCCCAGCGCCCTCTCGGCGATGGCGATCGCCTCGTCGACGCGCCCCATGTCGGCGTGCCCGCACGCGACGTAGAACTCGCCGGCCTGCACCTGGGTGAACCCCTGGACGTTGAGCGTCCCCTCCTGCGACTGGCGCATCATCTGCCCGTAGCGACCGACCGCCTCGCGGAACGCGTCGCCGGTGCGCATCGTCTGCCGCATGAAGGACATGACCGACAGATAGAGCCCCGCGTCGGCCGGATCGCGCGACAGCATGCGATCGCCGATGCGGTATGCGTCGTCGTACCGCGTCGTCTTCTCGAAGGCGTAGGCGAGGTTCATCCAGGCCCCGTCGTTCCCCGGGGTGAGGAACACCGCCATCATCTGCGCGCGCATCGCCTCGTCGTCCGACACGCCCTTGCCGCGGAGGGCCATGTACGGGAACGACCAGTTCGGCGCCGACTGCGAGATCTGCTTCATCTCCGCGAGGTCGGCCTTGCCCTCGTTGCTGCGGTAGAGCCAGTCGATGCGCCGCGCCGGCGGGCTGTGCGGTATCTGCTGGAGCGCCCGCGCGTTCAGGCGGCGATGCAGATCGTTCATGATCATCATCTTCCAGCCCGCGCGGACGAACGCCGGAAAGAGCGGGCCCTGGAACGAGTCGAAGAAGCGCGCCATGTCGCCCCCGGTCTCGTTGCCGTGGTCGGACTGCACGAGGAGCCTCGCCGCGGTCATGAAGTCCTGCACCGAGAACTGCGGGAACGGATCGGGCGTCGGCGGGAGCTGGCGCGCCTGGAGCCACTGATCGAAGCAGTGCTGCAGCATCCCGCTGAGCGCCGGGCCGCCGATCGCGGCGAAGGTCTCCGGTTGTGGCTGGCCGGGGCGCATGACCACGAGCTTCGTCGTCACCGCCTTCTGGGGATCCAGGGAGAGCTCGAGCCAGAAGGCCTCGTCGCGCCGGTTCTCGCCGAACTCGGACGCGAGGATGTTCGTGAAGAACTCCGTGTAGAGACGGTTGAAGAGCTGCCGCTCCGCGACGTTCTTCCCGAGACCGTCGTGGAAGTGCTGCATGTCCGTGTCGGGCAGCGCCACCGCCGGGTGTCGAACGAAGAAGTTGGCGACGAGCGCGCCGAGGAGGTCGGCGATGCGGCCGTTCGTGACCCGATCGGCTTCGCCGAGCTCGAGGACCGGGGCGAGGAGGATCACACGTTGGGGTCGCGGGAGCTGGGGCATGGGGCCGTCATCCTGGCGTGCGGGGCGAGTGGGCGCGCCGTGCAAGGCGCGCGAGAGGGGCAAAACGGGCACGGACTTTACCACGAGCCTCGCGTCGATCGGCGCGCCCGGGCGGTCGTCGGGGACGACGCAGAGGTCCACCTTCCCGAAAGGAGCGTCGAGGACGCGCGCGCCCATGGCCTCGAGCGCGGTGCGCGCCTCACGGCGATCCTCGAAGCCCGCGAGGTACACGCAGAGCCCTTCCAGCCGAGGGCGCAGGCGACGCTCCGCCTCGTCGAGCAGGGCGAGGTCGATCTCGTCGGCGTCGGCGTCCGGCGGAGGCCCCGAGCACAGCGAGACGAGCGCCATCAGATCCCCGCCCAGGACGGCGCGCGCCACCGGATCCGCCGTGTCGTGCGCACGCCACCGCGCCTCGTCGTCGGCCGCGAAGGCACGAAGCTCGGCCTCGGCCAGATCGACGCGCCCCGCGAGGAACGAGGCGAGCGACCGCGCCGCGACGGAG
>JBEKGQ010000236.1:0-9331 GCA_050012715.1 Polyangiaceae bacterium | reverse complement strand
CGACGGCGGCGGGCCGCACCTACGCCGCCTACGGCGGTGTCTACGTCAGCGCGGGCATCGGATGGCTCTGGCTCGTCGAGAAGCAGCCGCCCACGCCGCGCGATCTCCTCGGGGTGGCCATCAGCCTGCTCGGCATGCTCGTCATCGGAACGAGCACGCCGCCGGGGCCACCCGCGGAGCTCGACGCGCCCTCGCCGTCGCTCGAGGAGCCACCGCAGCGTTAGCCGATCGGCTCCAGGGCTCGCGCCGTGTTTTTCACATGGGCGGAAGATTCCGCGCGTCGGGCCTCGGCGCTCTCCTCGTGCGGCGGCGGCAAGTGGGCCCGGCGAGACGTTCGGGTGACGCGCTTCCAGGACGCGGTCACCGTCCCGACGCCTCCGGCGCAGTAGCCGCTCGCTCGGCCGGGTCAGGGGCCTTCGCTGGCCTCTTCGAGCCAGAACTCCGCCTCCGCGACGATCCCCTCGATCCGGCTGACCTCGTCCTCGCCGACGGCGCCCTTGGCGGCCCGCTCGCGCGTGAGATCCCGGAGCGCGACGACGCCGTCGCGGTACTCCCGCAAGATGTCGCGCAAGGCGCCGCCGTGGACGCCGGAGTCGCGAGCGGCGAAGGCGACGTCCCGGCACGCGGCGAAGAGCTCGTCGATCGAGGTCTTCCCCTTGTCGAACGAGGCGCGCAGAAGGACGACGCGCTTCTGCGCGAGCTCGACGCGCTTCAGGCGGAGCTCCGCGAGCTTCGTCGACTGCGGGGGCGTGATGCCCTGCAGGCCCACCCCGCCGGTCGACGGACAGGGTCCACACGGTCCGGTCGCCGGAGGGGTGCTCCCGCCGCAGGCCGCGACGAGCAACGCCGCCAGGAGGAGTGGAAGCCTCATGATGAGGCGGGAGTCTACCCCGCGGAATGGCCCGGCAGGGTCCGGGCGTAGCAAGGGAGCCCAACTGCGTGCACGCCGGAGCCGTCCCTCGTCTGCGCCTGCCAGAAGGCGAACCGGGGCCACGAGAAGGTCACCGATCCCGCGAGCTCGGTGGCGCCCGCCGCCGGGGCCGGACCGACCTCGGCGAGCGGCACGGCGGTCGCTCCCGTCGACGCGCAGCGGCGCATCATCCGTACCGCGGAGGTCTCCGTCGAAACGGATGCGCCAGCCCTGGCGGCCAGCCGGCTCGGTCCCTCGCATCCTCGTCGTCGCGCCGCTCCGGCTCCTGGTTCGCGTGTGGCGGCGCCGCAGGTCGACCCGCCTTCCGGCGGCAACGCGAGCCCGGGAATCACGTCGCGACGGAAATGCAAGCGATCCCGAGGCAGTCGACCCGTCGGCCACGCGAGTAGCAAAAGCGACGGATCGCTCACATTCTCAGGAGCATGCTACTCAACACAGTCGAGAAGGCGCTGATGAACAACCCGGTGCGGGGGGCGATTCAGCGCCGGTTCGAGGGTCGGCGTCTCCTCGCGATGGGCGGCCCCGTACCGGGCGGCCACGTGCTCGAGATGGGCTGCGGCCGCGGCGTCGGCACGGAGATCATCTTCGATCTCTTCGGCGCCGGCCGCGTCGACGCGTTCGATCTGGATCCGGCGATGGTGGCGCTCGCCCAGCGCCGGCTGCGGGGGCGCCTCGCTCGCGTGTCGGTCGGCGACGCCGAGCGCATCGACGCTCCCGATGCGACCTACGACGCGGTCTTCGACTTCGCCATCGTGCACCACGTGCCCGACTGGCGAGCCGCGCTGCGCGAGGCGTACCGCGTCCTCAAGCCCGGCGGCCGCTTCTACGCCGAGGAGGTCCTCGCGAAGCTCATTCACCACCCGCTGTGGCGGCGCGTGCTCGAGCACCCCATGGAGGATCGCTTCGACCGCGACGGCTTCGCCCGCGGCCTCGAGGACGCCGGCTTCCGCGTGACGGCGAGCCGCGAGATGCTCGGGCAGCTCGCGTGGTTCGTCGCGGAGCGGCCGCGCGCCGGGGACGCGGCCGTCGGCACGTGACCGCGGGGCACGCTCGCCGGTACTATCTCCCGCCAGGGGAGCCGACCGATGCCCACATCTCCGCTCCACCTCCGGGCGCTCTCGTATCGCTTCCCGGACGCGGGCGCCGCGCTCGCCGAGATCGCGCACCTTCGCGCGGTGCGCGAGCTCCCGCGCGGGACCATCCACGTCGTCAGCGACGTGCACGGCGAGTATCGCAAGCTCGAGCACATCCTGCGCAACGGCTCCGGCAGCTTGCGGCCCCTCGTCGAGAGCCTCTTCGCGGAGCGCCTCGACCCCTCGGCCCGCGCGCTGCTCCTCAACCTCGTCTACTACCCGCGCGAGACCTGGGCGAAGGTCTCCGCCGGCCTCGTCGGCGACGAGGCCCGCGCCGCATTCGCCCGCGAGACGCTCCGGCGCGAGCTCGAGCTCCTGCGCATCCTGGCCGCGCGCTACGACCTCCGCCACGTCGAGCGTACGTTCCCGGCTCCCTACCGGGAGCTCTTCACCGAGCTCCTCGCGGCCCCGCTCCTCGCCCGCGACGAGGCGTACACGACCGCGCTCCTCGAGCCCTTCATCCGCGACGACCAGGGCGCCGCTCTCCTGCGCGCCACCGCGCACACGCTGCGGGCCTTCGCGTCGTACGAGCTCGTCGTCGCGGGTGATCTCGGCGATCGCGGGCCGCGCATCGACCGCGTCGTCGACGCCCTCCGGAGGCAGCCCAACGTGCGCATCGTCTGGGGCAACCACGACGCCGAGTGGATGGGCGCCTGCCTCGGCCAAGAAGCGCTCGTCGCCACCGTCGTCCGCATCTCGCTCCGCTACGGGCGCATCGCGCAGCTCGAGGAGGGCTACGGCATTCCGGTCGAGCCGCTCGAGCAGCTCGCGCGCTCGGCGTACGGCGACGACCCGGCGGAGCGATTCCACGCGAAGGGCGAGGACCTGCGCGATCCGATGCTCCTCGCGCGCATGCAGAAGGCCATCGCGATCCTGCAGTTCAAGCTGGAGGGGCAGACGACGCGGCGGAACCCGCACTTCGACCTCGAGCACCGCAACCTGCTCCACCGGATCGATCCCGCCGCCGGGACCGTGACCATCGACGGCAACGTGCATCCCCTCCTCGACCGCGCGCTCCCCACCCTCGACTTCGCGGACCCTTACCGGCTCTCGGACGGCGAGGCGAAGTGCATCGAGCGCCTCCGGCGGAGCTTCCTCGACAGCCCGAGCCTCTGGCGCGACATGTGTTTCGTCGAGGAGCGCGGGGCGATGCTCGCGGTGCGCGACGAGAACGTCATCTTCCACGGCTGCGTCCCGGTCGACGCCGCGGGCGAGCCGCTCGCGCTCGAGGTCGCGGGCGAGTCGGTGCGCGGGCGGGCGCTCTTCTCCGCGCTCGACGTCGCCGTCCGGCGCGCCTTTCGCGAGCGAAGGACGGCCGACCTCGACCTCCTCTACTACCTGTGGGCGGGTCCGCGCTCGCCGCTCTTCGGCAAGGACCGGATGGCGACCTTCGAGACGTACTTCGTCGCCGACAAGGCGGCGCAGAAGGAGACCAAGAACCCCTACTTCGAGCTCATTCACGACCCGGCGTTCTGCCGGCGTGTCGCGAGCGAGCTCGGTGGGACCGGCGAAGTGCTCATCGTGAACGGCCACGTGCCGGTGAAGCTCGAGAGCGGCGAGTCTCCCCTGAAGAGAAGCGGCATGGCGGTGACGATCGACGGCGCGTTCTCCGAGGCGTACGGCGACCACGGTTTCACCCTCGTCATCGGCGCCGACCGCACGTACCTCGCGAAGCATCACCACTTCGAGTCGGTGGAGACGGCCATCGACCAGGGAGCCGACATCGTGCCGGAGATCCAGGATCTGCGGGTCCACCCTCGGCCGCTCCGCGTGGCCGACACCGCTCGCGGGGCCGAGATCGCCGAGGAGATCGGCGCGCTCGAGGACCTCGTCCGCGCCTACCGCGAGCACGTGATCGAACCGGCGGCGCGCTGAGGAGGCCAGGCTCAGGGCGCGGGCGCGGGCGCGGGCGCGGGCGCGGGCGTGGACGCGTACTTCACGAGCGCCGAGGCGGCGGCGTCGAGCGCCTTGCCCGCCACGTCGCCGAACCGGTTCGTCACGACCGCGATCGCGAGGCTCCTCGCGGGCGCGAGCCACGCGGTGGCGCACCACATCGTGTTGCTCCCGGTGTGGGTGAGCGCCCTTCCCCCGGCCCAGGAACGCTTCACCACCAGCCAGCCGGCCGCGTAGTTTCCGCCGGCGGGCGGCGTGTGCAGGCGCTTCATCGTCCCCGGTGAGAGGAGCGTCTGCTCCCCGCGCGCTCCGGCCACGTGCATCGTGAGAAACCTCCCCCAGTCCTCGAGGGAGCAGTGAACCGTGCCGGCGGGGCCGAGCGCCGGCGGGTTGTCGGCCCGCGGACCGGGCGCCACCGGCACGAGGACGTCGCCCCGCGAGAGGTGCCCCCACACGACGTCCACCCGACGGCCGCCCCCAGGGGCCCCGAAGCCGCACGATCGCATCTCCAGCGGACCGAAGAGCTCCCGCATGATCAGCGTCTCCCACGGCACACCCGAGAGCCGCTCGAGCACGGCCCCCAGGATGATGTACCCCGTGTTCGAGTACACGTACGTCCCCGGCGCTTGCGCCGGAGGCGTCGCGAGGATCGCGCGCACCAGCCGGATGCGCGCGTCGGGCGCCGTGCCGTCGCGCTCCGCTTGCTCGAACACGTCCGGCGGAATGTCGCCGGGCGCGCCGCCGCGGTGCTCCAGGAGCTGCTCGATGCGGACGCCGGTCCAGCCGGGGTCGAGCGCCTCGCCCCGCAGCAGCTCCCCGAGCGTGTCCTCGAAGCGGAGCTTGCCGCGGTCCACGAACAGACCGATGAGCGTGGCCGTCATCGCCTTCGTGTCGGAGCCGAGGTGCCACGCATCCCCCGTAGCGACGGGGGTCGGGTCCCCCTCCTTGCGGACCCCGGCGACCCCGAGCGCGATGAGGCGTCCATCCCGCCACACCGCGCCGCCGATCGCCGGCATCGCGCCCTGGGCGCGAAACGGCTCCAGCGTCCGCGCGAGATCGTCCCACGGATGCGGCCCCTCCCCCGGAGGCGAAGGCACCAGCGAGCCCGGGCTCTGCGCGGGCAGGGGAGCCGGGGTGCAGGCCATGCATGCCATGGTGAGCGCGGCCGCCACCGCCGCAACGACTTTCACCCGTTCCCCAGCGCCACCTCGACCTGCGCCTTCAGCTTCACCAGGCTCTCGTCGCGCACCGTCGCAAGCTTGCCCAGCGCTTCCTCGAGCAACGCCCGGCGCGGAGCCGCCTGGTCCTCCCCCAGCGCCGCGAAGGCCAGCGCCGCCTCGGCCAGCAGCGCCGGCTGGCGGAACGTCCTCGCCAGCACCGCCGCATCGAGGAACGCCTGCTTCGCCTGCACGACCTGACCCGCCGCTTGCGACGATCGTCCCCGGCCGAGCTCGACGGAGACCCGGCGCACGTCGTCCTCCGTCATGGCGAACGCCTGCGCGGCTTGCTGCCAGTGCCGCACCGCCTCGCGGTGGCGCCCGAGCTTCGTCGCTTGCTCCGCCGCGCGGATCGCCAGGTCGATGGCCATCTCCGCGTTTCCCCCCGGCAGCGAGCGCGCGAAGTGCTCGGCGAGCTCGCCGGCGTGAGCCTCCGCCGCGTCCCCGTAGTGCGCGAGCAGCTTCTCACCGACGGCGCGGTGGCGGGCCGCCCGCTCCGCCGTCGACAGCTTCTTGTAGAGCACGTCGCGGACGAGCACGTGGGCGAAGCGGTACGACCCGTCCTTCGCGCGCACGAGGACCCGCACCCGCACCGCCTCGTCGAGCCGGTCGGTGAGGTCCTCCGCCGCGAGCTCACTCACGACCCCGAGCTTCCCGAGCTGGAACTCGCGGCCGAGCACCGCGGCCTGGGTGAGGAGCTCGCGGGCGGCTTCGGAGAGCGAGTCGAGGTGGCGCCCGATGGACTCGATGAGGCCCTGCTGCAGGTCCATCGAGCTCGCGAGCTCGTTGGCGGCGGCCGTCAGGTGCCGCTCGGCCCATTCGGTCTTCAGCAGGTGGTGGAGGTAGAGGGGGTTGCCGCCCGAGCGCTCGAACAGGGCTTTGCCGAACGCCGCCGAGGGCGCGATGCCCGCCGTCACCTCGACCAGGCGGTGAATCTCGTCGAGCCCCATGCCGCGGAGGGGGACCGACACGCTGCTCGACTCCCGAAGGAGGCCGCCCATCATGCGTCCGCGCACGTCGGACGGCAGCGAAGCGTCGCGATACGTGCCGACGACGAGGACGGCGGCGGTGCGCAGCTCGCGCGCGAAGAACTGCAAGAGCCTGAGCGACCCTTCATCCGCCCAGTGCACGTCGTCGAAGACGAGGACGATCGGCCGCGCCTTCGACGCCGAGTGGAAGAACCGCGTGACGGTGTCGAAGAGGGCGAACTGGTCGGCGGCCGACACCGACTCCCCGGCGATGAGCGGCGCGGCCGAGTCGAGCAGGCGACGAGTCTGCGGATCGTTTCGCCCCGTGGCGAACGTCTGAAGGATGCGCGCCCAGGGCCAGAACGGCGGCGTCTCCGGCGTCTCGTGCGAGTGCGTGAGGAGGGCGGTCGCCCCCCGGGCCTGCGCCCGCTGCACGACCTCGTGCGCCATGCGCGTCTTGCCGATGCCCGCCTCCCCCCAGAGCCACACGAGGCTGCCTCGGCCCGCGACCGCCTCTTCGAGGCACACCCCGACGGCGGCGAGAGAAGCCTCGCGACCGACGAACGACGGGTCCCGGTTCGTCGCCGGCGTCGCCGGGGTCGCCCGCCCGTCGCTCTCGGCGACCTGGCCCGCGAAACGGAAGCCCCGGCCCCGCACCGTGACGATGACCTGCTGCAGCTCGTCCCCGATGGCGCGTCGCGCCTCCATGATGACCCGGGAAACGGAGGCTTCGCTGACGACGACGTCGGCCCACACCGCGTCGAGGAGCTCGCGCTTGAGCACGACCCGGTCGCGCATCCGCACGAGGTAAAAGAGCACGTCGAGCACCTTCGGCTGGACCGGCTGCTTGACCCCCCCGGCACGCAGCTCGAAGCGTTGTTCGTCGAGCTCGAAGTCGGCGAAACGGTAGAGCATCTGGAAAATGCGACTCCGGTAGAATGGTTCCGCTGTCTCGTCAGCGTAAAGGATGGACGTGGCGCGTTTTGCCCATTGCTTCGCTTTGCACGATCAAACCCTTATCTATTCATGATGAATGGGGAGGTCTACGGACCCGTTCGCGTACCGGGCTCGCGCCTTTTTCCCGAGGTGGGATGGTGTGGGGCCGCCTCGGCGCGCCCTCACGTCGGGTCGAAGCAGCCGTCGAAGGCGTAGAGCAGGTTGGTGACCGTCGCCCCGTCGCGTCGCGCGAGGCGGGGACCGCCGAGGTGCCCCTCCTCGCCGTCGGCGGTGGCGGTGTAGCAACCGTCGTTCGTGACGGACACGTCGTAGCTGTCGTGCCAGACGCCGCGGTAGCCGGGCGGGGACCACTGGACCGTGCACAGCCAGTCGCCCCCGCCCTTGTCGTCGGTGCCCGGCCCGATCCGGTGGCACGCCGCCGAGACGTGCAGGGCGGGGACGTCCACCGGGGCCAGCCCGAGCAGCGTGCCCTGGGTCTGGATCAGGTTCGCGAACGTCGGGCCGAGAGCGCGTTCCAGCCTGGTCGCCGTGATGCCGGTCGAGGCGCAGCCGGCGAGCAAGGCGCCGCCGGCGAGCAAGGCGCCGCTCAGCGGGACGACGACCACCCGCCACCCTCGTGAGCCCCTCATCTCAAGCACCCACCTGGCGCCGGCGAAAGAGCAGGTACGCCGCGGTGAGCCCGCCGAGGAAGTACACGCTGCTCGTGAGGACGCCCTGGGTGAGCGGCCCGTAGAACGGGTGCTCGTTGAAGAGACCGTGCCACGCCACGAGCGGGGGCGTGAGCAGGGCTCGTTCGAGGACGACGGGGCAGTTCACGTACGACGCGAGCTGCATCGCGAACCCGAGCAGGACGGGCAACCCGATGCCGGCGGCGCCATTCCTGGTCGCCGCCGAGAAGAGGACCGCCAGCGTCGTGAACCCGAACACGGCGGGCAGGACCGACGCCCACGCGAACATCGTCAGGACGAGCGACCGCTCCGGCGGCAGAAGGGTTCCCGACAGGGAGAGCAGCGGTTGGCGCCCGATGACGAGGACCCCGGCCGCCGTGCTGCTGAGCGCCAGCGCGACGACGACCACGAGCGAGAACGTCAGCGCGGTGAGGACCTTGCCCGCGAAGATCTCGTCCCGGGTCCGCGAGCGCGTGAGCAAGCCGGGCCAGGTGCCGTGGCGGTCCTCGCCCGAGAAGAGGTCGCCGCCCACGACGCTGGCGAGCACGGGGAACGCCCAGAGGGCGGCAAACCCGAGCACGACGAGCGGGATGGCGAAGCCGGACGCCTTCGCCCAGCGGCCGAACAGCGTGTCCTCCGGGAGAGAGCTCTGGAAGCGCATCGCCGCGGCGAAGGCGAACGGTCCGAGGAGACAGACCGCGAGGGCGGCCCACGTGGTGAGCTGCGACCGGAGCTTGCTGTGCTCCACGGCGGCCACGTCGAGCACCGCGCGAAGGGAACGCCGAGAGAAGTGGGCTCCGACGACCGGGCCCGGCGGGGGAGGTCCCGGAGGCTCGGCGGCGGAAGACTCGGCGAGTGGGGTCTTCGCCGCGTCGCCCGTCAGCTTCAGGAAGAGCGACTCCAGCGAGCGCTCGCGGGCCTCCAGGCCGCGGACGGCGATTCCCGCCTGACCGAGCGCGATGACGTAGGCGTCGAGCGGGCCTTCGCCGGACTCCACGTCGACGCCGGGACCATCCGCGGCGACCGCGAGCTCCACGGCGGCGTGAGTCGCGCCGAGCGCGACCGCCTTCGCGTCGTCGCTCGTTCGCAGGCGATGCAGCGCGGAGGGGGCGCGGCGGCGGAGCTCCGCGACCGGACCGGTGAACGCGACCCGGCCGTGGTGGAGGATCGTCACCCGCTCGCAGAGCGCTTCGACCTCCGCCATGTCGTGGCTGCTCAGCAGGACGGCGACGCCGTCCGCGGCGAGGCGCCGCACCTGCGCCGCGAGGTCGCGCGCGCCGGCGGGGTCGAGGGAGCTCGCGGGCTCGTCGAGCAAGAGGAGCCGCGGCTCGCGGAGGAGCGCGGCGGCGAGCCCGAGGCGCTGCCGCATGCCGGCGGAGTAGCCGGCGACCTTCGCGTCGGCGTCGGCGTCCAGGCCCACCTCCGCCATCATCGCCGCGACCCGGTCGTCGACGCCACGGCGGGGTGCGCGACCGTCGAGCTTCGCGAGGAGACGGAGGTTCCTGCGCCCCGAGAGGTACGGATAGAAGCGCGGGGTGTCCACGAAGCCGGCCACGCCGTCGGG
>JBEKGQ010000235.1:0-9378 GCA_050012715.1 Polyangiaceae bacterium | reverse complement strand
GTCGCGTCGGCATCGCCCGCCGAGGTCGACCTTGCGGCCATCGACTCGCAGTCGATGTTCCTGAACCCGATCCAGTGCGACTCAAAGAACGGGGGCCTCGAGGGCGTCATCGGCTTCGCGCCGGCCCTCGATGCCGTGCCCGGCACCAACGGATACTTCGACCAGCTCGTCGCCGCCGGCTCCGTCCCGAATGTCTTCGCCACCGAGCTTTGCGACACAGGCGGGACCCTCTGGCTCGGCGGCTACGATCCGGCGTCCACGACGGCGGCGCCGCAGTACGTGCCCCTCCTGACCGACCCGTTCTCGACGCCCTACTACGCCGTCGATCTGACCTCCGTGACCGTCAACGGGACGACCGTTCCGATCGCCTCGACCCAGTACAAGGACAGCGTCGTCGACACGGGGACGTCGGTGTTCCTGCTCGGGACGACGGCGTTCAGCGCGCTGAGCGCGGCGATCGCCGAGAGCACGGCGTTCCAGTCGATGGTCGGCTCGGCCTCCGTCTTCAGCGAGGGGTGCACGCAGAGCTCGGCGTTCTCCGCCACGAAGGCGGCGCTCGACGCGGCGCTCCCGGCGCTCACGCTGAGCTTCGCGTCCGGCGCGACCGTCCAGGCGCTACCGACCGAGTCGTACCTCGTCCAGGTCCTCAGCGGCGTCTGGTGCCCCGCCCTCGGCGAGCAGGCCCAGAGCGAGGACAGCTTCCCGCTCGCATCCATCCTGGGGGCGGCGGTCCTCCGGTCGAGCGTCGTCATCTTCGATCGTGCGAACAAGCGCATCGGGTTCGCGTCGCACACGGCGTGCCCCTGAGGCGGCGCCGGTCGCTTGCTGCTCTCGCTCTTCCGTCGGGTCGTCGGCCTCTACTTCCGGGACGTCGAGGTGGTCGGGGACATCCCGACGGAGGCGACGCGGTCGCGCATCTTCGGGGCCAACCACTTCAACGGCCTCATCGATCCGATCCTCGTGCTGACGAACGCTCCGTGCCCCATCGCGCCACTCGCGAAGGCGACCCTCTGGAAGATCCCGGTCCTCGCGTCCCTGCTCGATGCCGTCGGCGCCGTTCCGGTGGTGCGGCGCAAGGACGACCCCGACAAGCCGGCCGAGGCCAACGACGCGATGTTCGCGCGCGTCGCCGGGCACCTCGCCGGCGGAGGCAACGTCCTCATCTTTCCCGAGGGGGTCAGCCACGCCCAGCCGAGCGTCGTGCGGTTGAAGAGCGGCGCGGGACGCATGCTGGCGCGGGCGCACGCCGAGGGCGCCCGCGGCCTGACCTACCAGGCCATCGGCCTGGAGTTCGACGCGCGCGAGGTCTTCCGATCGCGAGATCTCGTCGTCTACGGCCCGGTTCGCGACGTCGACACGCACGCTTGCGAGGGCGACGAGCTCGCGCATGCCATCACGAGTCAGCTCGCCGAAGACCTCTCCGAGCTCGTCGTCGAGGGCGCGACGTGGGACGAGCGGATGCTCTTCGCGCGTGTGACGGAGCTCTTTGCGAACAGTGCAGGCGACCGTTCGATGAGGGCGATGAGCGCGATCGGGCGTCAGGTCGAGGCAGCGCGCAGGGCGCTCGGGCCTCGCGACGAGAGGACCTACCAGAGCATCGCGGGAGAGGTCGCCGCCTACTATCGCGCGCTCGAGGCGGCTGGCGTGACGGACCACGACGTCGAGACCACCGGGGCACCGCCGCGGACGCGCAAGCGCACACGAGCCATGCTCGCCCTCGCGTTCCCGCTGGCCGTCCCGGGCGCCCTCCTCTGGTGGCTCCCGTACCAGGTCCCGCGCCTCGTCGCGGCCCGGCTGGCGAAGGGAGAGCGCGACGTCGTGTCGACCTACAAGCTCGCGACGGGCCTCGTCGCCATGCCGCTCTGGGCGGCGCTCCTCGTCGGCGCCGCGTTCGCCTCGTTCCCATGGCCTTGGGGGATCGCGGCGAGCATCGCCGCAGTCGCTTCGCCCTTCGCCGCGTTGACGTGGCTCGACTGGCTCGAGCGACCGCGCGCCAAGCGAGGAGCGTCCGCGCGCGAAGGCATCGCGGAGCTTCGCGCGCGTCGGTCGGCTCTCATGGCGATGCTCGAGCGAACCAGGAGTGCGCTGGCCGGATCGTGATCAGCGCTCGGACGAGCAAACCGGCAAGAATCGCTCGCGCCGGTCGAGGCCTGGTGCCACGGCGGAAGGACTCAGAGGTCCGTCCCGACGACGCTGCACACGCCCAGGTGGCCGACGGGGGCGGCGGTGTCGTCGCAGACGACGAGCTTCATCGGCGTCCCGCTCGGCGGCACGAGCTGGTGCACCCCGGTCGTGAAGAGCGAGTAGACGTGGCCCCCGGTCGTCGAGAAGCCGGCGATGTCGAGGAGGTCCGTCGCGCCGGTGTGCAGGCGGACGCGCAGATCGACGCTGGTGAGGACGTCGTGCGAGAGGTAACCGTTGGCGTCGACGCCGGCCCCCGCTGGTGCCGTCGTCGCGTAGGCGACATCGTCGAAGAGCACCGTCGCCGCCGCCGTTGCCGGGAGATAAAAGTCCACCGGCAGCGCCTGTGGAGCGGTGCCGCCGGTGGGAGTGTCGAGGGCCGCATGGATCGCGCGCAGGTTCGTATTGGAAGCGCCCGTCGTCGTCAGCTCGTCGGTGAATGCCTTGACTTGCGGCGCGACGTTGCCGTTGGAGAAGCTGGAGACGAGGTACGCGGCGTTCGCCGCGGGCGGTGTGATCAGGACATCCCCGGCCGACGTGTTGCAGTCGGTCGCCGTCGACGCGACGATGCGAACGGTCGTCGCGGCGACCGGGACCTTCACGTACTCGGTGACCTGCTGATAGGCGAGGCGCTGGGCGATGCCCCAGCCGAGCATCACCGGCCCGTTCCAGGCGCCGCCTCCCTGCTGCCAGCAGAAGTCGATGGCGGCCGGACTGGGCATCAGCGCCGCGACCCGAAACTCTGCGGTCGCGGACGATCCACCGTCCGCCGCGTCACTCGCCCCGCTATCGTGCGTGCCGCCGTCGGGGGTCCCGGTCTCGCCGCCGCCGCCGTCGCTGGCGTCACTGGCCCCGCTGTCGGTCGCGCCGGTGTCCGCGGCCCCCGTGTCCGGGGAGCCGGTATCGACGAGCCCCGTGTCGGCACCTCCGGTATCCGCGCTACCGCCGTCGCCGGAGCCGGTGTCCCCCGAGCCGGTGTCCGCGGCCCCCGAGTCCGCGCCCCCGCCTTCTCCCGCCCCCGAGTCCTCGTCGCCGGTCTCGGTGCCGTCGCCGCTGTCGCCGCCGCTCGAAGACGCCGCGCCGGTGTCCGCGCCGCTGCCGCTCGATGAGGTCGCGTCGCCTGCCCCGTCCTTCCCGTCGCTCCCGCCGTCGTGGCTCTCTCCGGCTTCGGCGCTCGCTCCGTCGCTCCCTCCGCCGCCGTCACTGGGCCCGATCGTCACGTCCCCCGCGCCGCCGCAGTGGAACAAAGTTGCAACCCCCGCAAGGATTGAACAGCAAGCAAGCCTCTTCATAGGCGTCCTCCCTCGTCCCGAGCGCCGTGCGGGTCGCTCGTGCACCGACCGTGCCGCGCGGGAGGCCCGCGCTCAGGCGAGGGGGCAGGGAGGGGGCGGGTCGTACCCTACCGCAGGCACAGCGGGTCTTTGCTCCCGGGAGGACAGCTCGTGAACCCGTCGAGGCGCGGAGCGTCGATGCGTGGCGCTCGCCCCGTCGTCGGAGGCGCGGAACCGCGCGTGGCCGTTGGCTTTCGCGTCGCTTCGAGCTCGCCGCGCAGCCGGTCATTCTCTGCGCGTGCCGCGGTCAGATCATCTTCCTGCGCGTGGACCCGGGCATCCGTGGCACCGGCGTGCCCGCGCAGATCCGCAATGGTCACGTCGCGCGAGGCTAGCGCCGACTCGGCCTCGGTCGCGCGGGTGTGCTCGCGGGGAACGACGACGCCGTAGTGGACCGCCGTCGCCACGCCAGCGGCCACCACCAGCCCGAAGAGCGTCGCCGCGACCGTCCCTCTCGCCTTGGCTCCGCTCGCGGTGACCCGCGCGCGCTCCAGCTCGAGCTCGTGCCTCTGCTCCTGCTCGCGCGCCGCCGCTCGCGTCTTCGCTTCCACCTCGAGCCGCGCGGCTTCGGCGGCGGCGCGGTGGATGGCCTCGATGCGCGCTGCCTCCTCGCGGGCCCGGCGCTCCACTTCTCGGCGCGCGTCGCCTTCGGCCTGCTCCTGCACGCGCCGCTCCTGTCGCTCGCGCTCCTCGGCCTCGCGTCGCGCCCGTTCCCGAAAGGCCCGCTCCTGCTCCTCGGCCTCGGCGAGCGTGCGCACACGCTCCTCCTCCATGCGATCGAGCTCCCGGAGCGAGAACATGACCGAGCTCGATTGCGTCATGCGTCGTTGGACAGCTGAATCCGGGCTGGATTGGGTGCATCACCCCGACATCGGGGGCGGCGCGATCGACGGGAAGCTCGCCTGCCGGACCTGCGAAGTCTCCTTCGATCGATCGAGCGCCCGCTTGAACAGGATGGGGCCGATCATCTCGTTGACCGCCACGGTGGCGATGGCGAGCGCCCGGAAGCCCGTGCCGATCGTGGGGAACTCGCGCGCCACGAGAACGGAGAGCCCCAGCGCGAGGCCGGCTTGCGACACGAGCCCCGACCACCCCCAGCGCCGCAGCACGGGCGGGTCCTTCGCGAGGCGTCCGGCGAGGCGCGACCCTCCGTACGTGATGAGCGCGCGCGAGCCGGCCATGAGCAGAGCCACCGGCCAGAGCTCCCGCAGCAGCGGTACGTCCAGGTCCGCGCCAGCGGTGGCGAAGAAGATCACGTACACCACCGTCCCGGTCTGCTCGATGTAGGTGACGAGCTTGTGCCCTTGCTTGGACATGTTGCGGACGATGAAGCCGGCCACGATGAACGTGAGCAGGGAGTCGAACTGCAGGTAGTCGAGGACGGTGCTCGCCCCGAAACCGAGGACGAGCAGGACGACGAGCATCTGCCGGTTCACGAGGCGGACGTACGCGGCGATGACGAGGCCGAGCGTCGTCCCCAGGGCGATGCTCCCGAAGAGGTTGTGCCCGAGCACCACGAACGAGTCGAAGCTGAACGTCCCACTGGGATCGATGAGCGGGCGCACGCAGGCGAAGACCGATGCCATGAGCACGACGACCACGACGTCCGAGGTCATGACGAAGGCCAGGGTGAAGGTCGCCACCGGGCCGGTCGCTCGGGTCTGAGACAGGATGCCGAGCGTCGCGGAAGGGCTCCGGGTCACGGCCAGCGCACCCCACAGGAGCGCGACGCCGAAGAGCGGGGCCACCGGCAGGGCGCGGGCGAACGGAATGAGGGGTCTCGCCGCGAAGAACGCGGCCGACACTAGCACCAGCACGAGCAGGCATTGCACCAGCGTCGCCCACGCCAGGCTGCGGCTCGCCCGCCGCATGGCCGCCATGTCGAGCTCCGCTCCGCCCGTGAGCGCGATGAGCGAGAGCGCCAGCGTGTTGATCGGCGAGAGGCTCTTGACGGTCTGTGTGTCGACGAGCCGGAGCACGTACGGCCCCGCCGCGATTCCGGCGATCAGGTAACCGGTGAGGTGCGGCAGTCCAAGGGGGCCGAGAAGCTCGCTGGTCAGCGTTCCGGCCAGGAGCAGGAAGCCGATCGCCGCGATCGTCCACAGACCGCCGTGCATGTCCGGTACCGCGCGCGTGACGTAAAACATGAGGGCGGCGAAGCCCACGAGGAGCAGTGAGTGCTTCACATGCGTGCCGAAGCCCGCGTCATGGGCGATTGCGCTGCTCATGCCGGAGCCCTCTGCGACGTCGGGCCCGTCGCGCTCTCGTTGGTCTCGCCGGCCCTTTTCAGCGCCGCGCGGAGCCGCGCGGGACCGACGAACTCGCCGACCGTCGCCGAGAGCGCGGCGACGACGAGCACCGTGTCCCCGAGCATCCCCGGGAACCGGAGGGCGAAGGCGAGGCCGATGCACATGGAAAGCGCGCCCGACGACATGGTCGATAGCCCGACGAGGGGCCCGGCCTTGCGGGCCGCGGGGGACGCGACGGCAAGGATCCAGCCCACGACGACCTTGGCGGCGAGGCGTACGGCGACCGCGGTGACGGCGATCCACGGCAGCCGTGGATTGTCGTGGAAGGAGAGATGGGCGCCGGCGAGAAGGAGCGCCGGCAGAAGGACCGGGCGCTCGGTCGGCGCCACCATCGCGCGCAGCTCCTTGCCGTGCTTCGACAGGAGCGACACGGCGAGGCCGGAGAAGAAGCTCGCCGTGAGCGTCGACAGCCCGAGCCGTGCCGTCGTGCCGATGGCGATCAGCGAAACGCCGAAGAGGACCGCCCAGGTGTCGTCGAGCTTCAGCTCGCTGCGCACGAGGAGCGCCGCGCCCGCGCCGAGGAGCAGGCCGAGGCCGACCGTGATGGCCGGCCACTCGAGCAGCGGGATCTTC
The DNA here is from genome assembly GCA_050012715.1 of Polyangiaceae bacterium. GTDB lineage: Bacteria > Myxococcota_A > Polyangia > Polyangiales > Polyangiaceae > Palsa-1150. The sequence continues at coordinate 2,984 of JBEKGQ010000235.1, read as the reverse complement.
ATCGGTACGTGCGTCGCCGGCGAGAGCGCGAAGAGCACGGCTACCGCAATGAGGGGCAGGAGGTCGTCGGTGTTCGCGAGCTCGTCGAGCTGCGCCGCCAGTGGGCCGCGGGCACTGTTGCGATCGACGACCCAGCGTACGGCGTGGCGCGTCGTCTCCGAGCACGCCACTCCGACGCCTCCCGCGAGCAGGATCTGTTCGGTCACGGTGGCCCCGACGTGGAACCAGCGAATGACCCCCCACGTGGCGGCGGCCACGGTGCCCCCCGTGATGAGGACGCCGACGGTCGCCAGCGCGAGGTTGCCCGTACGGGCCCGCCGGTCGCCCGTGAAACCGAAATCGAGGCCTACCGCGAAGGCGAGCCACCCGAGCGCGACCTGCACGACGGGCTCGAACGCGGCCAGCATGTCCCCACCCACGAGGTCGAGCGCCTCGGGCCCGAGCACGAAACCGAGCGCGACGTACTCGACGCCCGACGGCAGACCTGCTCCACGCGCCGTTCTCCCGCCGACGAGAAAGCTGCCGAGATACGACAGAACCAGCAGCCCCATGAGGAGCAGGACCGCGTTCAAGGTCGGGTTCCTGTTCTCGTGCCTCGTCCGAGGGCGATGCCCTGGTCGGCGATCGCCTGTGCCACCGCGTCCGCCAGGCTCGCCGCTCCCTTGCCGTGCTTGGGGACCCCAGACACCCGCCAGCGGGCGCCGTCCGCGTCGAGGGAGACGAGGTCGACGCGCGCGCGCTCGCACGTCGCCATCGCGGCGCCCACCAGCGCCTCTTCGACCTTGGCCGGTCGCTCGTGCGGATCGACCGCGACCTCGATCGTCGCGAGCGCCGCGCTCCCGAGCACGCGCGTCGGATGCCACAATCCGAGCAGCTGCGGGACTCGAACCTCGCACCCGAGGGCGTCCTCGAGCACGAGCTCGAGCAGCGTGATCTCTCGCACCACCCCCGCTCGCCCGCCCATCTCGACGAAGTCTCCCGGACGGACGCGGCGCAAGAACACGGCTGGCAAGCCCGCCGCCGCGCACGCGAGCACGGGCGTGCACGCGAGCCCGATGGCGACGAGAGCGACGACGCCGGCGCGCGAGAGGGCCCCGTCGTCGGTCCCCGTGATGAGTGGCGCGGCGAGGACAATCGACACGACCACCATTCCGGCGCGCACCAGCACGCTGGTCGGCCCGGCCAGCTCCCGGGGGATCCAGGTGATCGTCGTCTCACCCCGCGCCAGCGCGCCGAAGAAGAGGCCCGCGAAGCGCACCGCGACGCCGAGAGCCAGCGCCGCGAAGGTCGCGACGACGAGCAGGGGGAGCGCGGCCCCGGCCCGGCCGATGAGCGCGGAGAGCGGGACGAGCACGAAGCCAGCGAGGCGGTTCGTGTAGTCGCGCGTCGCGTCGAAGCGCGAGAGGGCGAAGATGAGCCACGAGTAGACGATGGCGAACTGCGCCACGCGATGCGCGAGCGCGAGGGCGATGGAGACGGCGCCGCGCACCGCCGCGGGCCGCACGACCTCGATCCGGCCGAGCTTGAGCGCGGGGATGCGATCGGGATGCTCCCGCACCCACGCGCGGGCCCGTCCGGAGAGATCGCCGACGCGACGGAACAGCAGGAAAGCGAGCAAACCCGAGAAGACGAGGGTCGAGAGCGAGAAGACGCTCGTCGCGATGGCGCTCCGCTTGCGCTCCGCGCGGAGGGCGTCATCCACCTTCGAGGCGATGGCGCCGGCGTAGACGTGGAGCGAGACCTCCCCGCCCGCGGCGACCGCGTCGTCGTCGCTCAGGGTGACCACCGGGGTCTTGCCGACGAAGACGTCGGCGCTCCCCGCCTGCTCCTCGACGCGGGCCACCGGCTGGTCGGGATCGTCGAGCACGCTCTCGAGAGCATGGCTGGCCGTCTTTGCACGCTCTTGCGCCGTCTGCCCCGCCCGCGACGCATGAACCGAGAAGACGACCTTCTCGTGAAGCCGTACGTCGAACGAAGGCGCCGACGTCGGGACGCTGCCCGACGGAGCGGTCGAAGCCTTCGGCGCGCTGGCCGTGACCGGCGGCGCCGCGGACGCGGCGGCGGGAGCGCCGGCGCGGGCGCCGGCGGACGACTGCGCGGACGCCGGCGTCGCGCCGAGGACGCACGCGAGCGCGAGCAAGCCGACCCCGAGCAGGAGACGCAGGCCTGCCGGCAGCGCGTGGCGCACGTCGCTAGCCTACTCGCCCTCGATCGTCAGAAGCCAGCCGTGAGGCTCCCACCACGCCTGAATCGGCTCGAAGGGATGCTCGGTGCTCCCCACGTTGGTGCCGACCACGACGACCTTGTCGACGCCGTCGAGAGGCTCGACCGTCATCGACGCGCTCGTCCCGAGCGGGAGCGACGTGACCGGGATGTCGGCTAGCTCGCGCCCTTGGGCGTCGAGCTTCACGATCTCCCACTTCATTCGGCCGAAGTCCTCCCACACCGCTTCGACCCGCAGCTTGGCGCCGGCGGGAGCCCCCGCGACGTCAATGAGCACGACGCTCGCGCCGGTCGGAGCGTCCGGGATGGGGGACGCGAAGCGGCGGGCCTTCGCCGGCCAGGGGACGTGCCAGGCGACGCGTGCCGGAGGGGTCGCGAGCGCGCGGTGCACGCCGAAACGGGCGAGGACGTCGTCGAGCGTCGAATCGGTGCCGAGCGCGTTCTTCAGCGAGACCCGCAGGACGTCGAAGCCGGTGGGCGCGCCGCTCCACCGCCAGGCGTGGGCCGCCGTCCGCGTCGGGGCCAACGACCACAGGCCGGCGATGAGCGCGCCCGGGTAGGTGGCGAAGTTGGCGTCGAGCCACTCGAAGAACAGCGATGCGCCCCGGTCGAAGGCGGCGGAGCTGGGATCGACGACCGCCCGCTCGGGCTCGTCCTCGAACATGCGCTCTTCGTCGAGCCCCACGTCGCCGATGTGACACGGGGTGGCCAGGCGGGCGAGCATCTGCGTCTCGGCGCGCGCGCTCCCAGCGTCGGTGGCG
>JBEKGQ010000234.1:0-9381 GCA_050012715.1 Polyangiaceae bacterium | reverse complement strand
TGCGCACCCCGCCCGACGAGCCGCTGCCCTCCGCCAGGTTGAGCACCACGCTCGACGCCGCCCGCTTCAACTGCGAGGCGAGGTCTCTATCCCGTGCCTCGATCGCCCGCACCATCGGCCGCATCATCGAAATGGCGTCCAGCATGACATCGTGAATTCTCAGCATGGGAACCTCCTCGCCCGCTCGCGCCCTCTTGCGCGAAGCGGATGGCCCCCCGCGCCATGGCGCGCAGCCTGGCTCAAGACCCCGGAGCGGCCGTCAGGCCGCGGAGGGTGGCTGCCTCCTGGCAGCCACGCCGAAGGCGGTCTTGAACCGGGCGAGCACCATGGCACGATGGTCCGTCCCGAGAGCCAGCCCAGTTGGTTCTCCTCTCCCGCGCCCGCGCCCGCGCCCGCGCCCGCGCCCGCGCCCCGCGTCCGCGCCCTCCGAAGCTCTCACCCCTTCGCTTCGGCCGTCTCCGTCTTCGTTCCCTCGTCCTTCTTTGCTTCGACCGCCGCCTCGACCTTCGGCGGGTGATACATCGCGTGCTTCAGCAGTGGCACCTTGTCCATGAACCGCAGGACGCCGTGCTCGCGCATCCACAGCGCGTACTCCACGTACGCCGGGTCCTTCGAGAGGTGGCGCTCCTCGGTCTTCGCGCGGAGGAAATAGATCGTGCTCACCCCCGCGAGCCCGAGCGACCACTTCGCCGCGTCGACCCAGCTGTGGTTCAGCATCGGGATGAACGGCATCGTGATCATCCACCACGAGAGGTTCTTCGCGATGTACGCCGGGTGCTTCGTGTAGCGGTAGGGCCCGTTCGTCAGGATGCCGCGGTTCGTCAGGTTCGAGAAGCGCACCCCGAACGCGAACGTCGCCAGCAAGTAGATGAACTCGAACGTCAGGATGAGGCCCGCCCACACCCAGCGGAGCGTCGGCACGCTCGAGAACGTCGGCTCGAAGCCGGGGCCCTCGTAGTGCAGATACAGCGGGCTGAAGACCTTGCCCCAGAACGGCTGGTAGCACTCGAGCGCCACCACCCACCCGAACATCGTCGGCTCCGCCGTGCGCAGGTGGGTGTCGATCAGGCGCGACGACAGGATGTAGCCCACCGTCGCGTAGAGGACGTCGAGCGCGTAGATGAAGTCGGTCAAGAAGTGGAAGAGCCGCAGGTTCGTCGTCTTGATCGTCGCCAGGTCGTACGTGAGGATCCCGTTGATCTGGCCCTGCGTGAACACGATGAAGAGCGGCAGGTAGAACGCCTTCACGAGCCACCCGCGGTAGTGGTTCGCGATGTCGGCCTTCTTCACGTCGCCGGGGTGGCCCAGCATCAGGCGCCCGAGCTGCCAGTACGAATCGTGCGGGTTCTTCATCTGCCCGTCGACGACCCACACGTAGAGCACCGCGAAGACCGCCAGCGACACCCCGAAGCGCCGCAGCACGGCCCAGAACGGCGTGTACCACTCGCCGTACTCCGGGAAGACCCAGTACCCGAGGGCGAACGGCGCGAGCGTGACCACCAGGCCGATGAGCTTCGTCGCGACGCGGCCGAAGTCCGGCTTCGCGACGCGGTCCCAGTCGAGCCCCGTCGACTCGCGCCGGTGCACCCGCAGGACCAGCACGTCGAGCAGCACGATGGGCACGACCCCGGCCCCGCAGACCGCCGCGACGGCGACGGGACCGGTGAAGTGCTCCTGGCGGAACGCGTAGATCGCGACCAGGGCGCCGAGCACGCCCAACATGTTGATGCCGAAGCTCGTGGCCGAGGGGAGGCGCTTGGTTGCCATCGCCCCCTGGCTGTTAGCTCTTCTAGAGCGGCGTGAGAACCAGGTTCTCCAGCGACGTGTTCGTCGCCGTGTCGCATTTGTCCTCGTTCTCGAGCTTGGCGTTGGGCACCTCGACCGTGGTCTTGCCCCCCCCGGCGACCTCCCCGCAGAAGCCCTTTCCGTTCACCAGCGTGCCGTTCTTGCAGGTCGCCTTGATGTCCCAGCAGACCTTCAGCTTCGAGTCTCCCTCGGTCTCGCTGACGACGCAGGACATGCCCGCGGCCGTCCCGGTGCAGTTCACGTCGGCCTTGGCCGGCTTGGTGCAGCCGCCGAGCAGCGGCGCGAGCAGTAGCGCGAACGACAAACCGACCTTCCACGTGGTCTCGAGCATGCGGGCCTCCTTGGGGCGAACCGCTCACGGTATCAGCGACGGCAGAGGCTGGACACTGGCTATCGAGGCAGACGCAGCACGCGCACGACGTCGCCCAGGGTGAGGCCGAGCTCGCCGGCGCAGGAGAACGCGGCGAGCAGGGCAGGGCGCACCGTCTGGGGCGCGACCTGCATGGCCTCGGCGGCCGCGCAGACGACGGCATCGACCACGCGATCCGGAGGAGGCGGCGGCGCCTGGGGCACCGGAGCTGGCAGTGGAGGCGGGGGCGGAGGGGCCGGAGGGATCACCCCGAGGGCTTCGAGGGTGACCCCCCCGGCGGCGGCGATCTCGGCCGCGAGGGTGGGATCAGCCGGGTAGACGATGCGCGCCATCTTGTGGATGTCGGTTCCCACCGGCCCGCGGCCGGCGTTCCAGCGCTGCCCGGTGCGTCGTGAGACGCCCATCCGCTCCGCGAGGCCGTTCTGCGAGACGTGGAGGGCGAGGCGGGCGGCGTTCATGAGATCGGCCATCGGACGAGGCATGGCGCCTTCTCATGGCATGGTTGGCGCCGGGTGTGGAGGGACAAAGCGCCTCCGGGCGCGGGGTGTGGCGCCGAGGGCGGGGGGATGGAGCGTCATACGCCGGGCCCCGGGGCGACCCATGGCCCGTGTCGAGGCGCCTCCTGACGCGAGGCGAGGCGACAGAGGAGGCCCCAGGTGGCGCCGCACCGCCCGAGGTGGGGCGACAAGCGGGGGCTTCCGCGGCGATGGTCGAGGCCTGGTGTGGCGCCGAGCACCCGCGTCCGCGCCGACACGGGAAGGCTCGGGGGGCGCCCAGGGAGGCCTGGTGTGGCGCCGTTCATCGCCATGGTTGGCGCCCCACCACGGTGGGTGCGGCGCCCGCCCCTCCTTGACACCAGGGCCAGCATGACCGTAAGCGGTGGCACCGGAAGGCCTTTCCGGCGCCGAGGCAGCACCATGGACCAGAAGAACGACACCCTCGACGTCGCCCGCATCGTCGACGGGGCACGCCTCGTCATCCTCGGAGGGACGGGGTTCCTGGGCAAGGTGTTCTGGTCGATGCTCCTCGACCGCTACCCCGGCGTCGGTCGCATCTTCCTCGTCGTGCGCCCCCGGGGCGGCACCCCCGAGAAGCGCTTCTGGGCCGACGTCGCCACCAGCGAGTCGCTCGTGGCCTTGCGGGACAAGCACGGCGACCGCGTGGAGGCCTTCCTCCGCGACAAGGTGCAGCCCATCGACGGTGACATGGGGCGTCCCCTGTGCGGCCTCGACGACGCCCTCGTCCGCGAGCTCCGCGGCACCATCGACGCGGTCATCAACGTGGCGGGGGTGGTCGACTTCAACCCGCCCCTCGACGAGGCCCTCGACGCCAACGCCTTCGGGGCGCAAAACCTCATCGCGCTCGCCCGCGCGCTCGGCGACGCGCCCGTCTTCCACACGAGCACCTGCTACGTCGCCGGCTCGCGCAAGGGCCCCGTGCGCGAGGAGCACCCCTGCGATCACCCGTTCCCGCGCGCCGGGGAGGCCGACGGGCTGACCGCCGAGCTGTGGGACCCGGACCGGGAGATCGCCGAGGGGCTCGATCTGATCGCGCAGGCGCGGCACCGCTGCGAGGACGCCTTCCGCCAGAGCGAGTTCGCCGAGCGCGCCCGGAAGAACCTCCTCCAGCGCGGAGAGCCGGTGCACGGCGAGGCGTACGAGCGGGAGCTCGCGCGGGTGAAGCGCAAGTTCATCAGCGAGCTGCTCGTCGCGGCGGGGCTCGACCGGGCCACCCACTGGGGCTGGCCGAACATCTACACGTACACGAAGTCGATCGGCGAGCAGGTCATCGCGCGGAGCGGGCTGACGTTCACCATCGCGCGCCCGGCGTGCTGCGAGTCGACGATCGCGTACCCGTTCGCGGCTTACAACGAGGGCATCAACACGAGCGCCCCGCTCATCTACCTGATGATGAAGGGCCAGCAGCAGATGATGGCCCGGCAGGTGCCGCTCGACTTCATCCCGACGGACTACGTCGTCGCCGGGATGATCCTCGCCCTCGCGGAGCTCCTCGAGGGCACCCACAAGCCGGTCTACCAGTTCGGGGCGAGCGACTTGAACCCGTGCACCGCGCAGCGCTTCGGGGAGCTCGTGGGGCTCTACAAGCGCAAGCACTACCAGCGGAAGGGCACCGGCAACCCGCTGCTCAACGCGCTGCAGGCCCGGTTCGAGCCGACGTTCGTCGAGGCGTCGACGTTCCACATGACGGGCTCGCCGGCCATCGCGACGGTGGCCAAGCAGCTCGGCTCGCTGATGCGAAAGACGCTGCCCGCGCTCGCCTCGGCCGGCAAGGCGCTCGAGGGGATGGGGCGCGGCGAGGCGAAGATCGGCGAGATCCAGGGGCTCTTCGAGCCGTTCACGACGCGGGTGAACGGGCCCTTCGACTGCTCCAACACGCGGGCGGCGTTCGCCCGGTGCAGCGACGAGGACAAGGCGCGCCTGCCGTGGTCGCCGGAGACGATCGACTGGGCGGACTGGATGATGAACGTCCACATGCCGGCGATGGAGCAGCGAATCATCCCGGAGATGGACAAGAAGCTGAAGAAGGAGGTGACGGCGCTCGCCCCCCACTCGACGCTCGTGTCGCTCGTGGACGAGATGGCGGAGCGGCACGATCTCGCGATGGCGCTCCAGCAGGTGACGCCCGACGGGCTCACGCGCACGAGCTTCCGGGACCTCGAGCTGCGGGCGGGCTCCATGGCGGCGCGCCTCGCGGCGCTGGGGGTGAAGAAGGGCGAGCGCGTCGTGCTGTCGGCGAAGAACCACCCGGACTGGCCGGTCGCCTACTTCGGCATCCTGCGGGCCGGCGCGACGGCGGTGCCGGTGGACCCGGCGATGGACGCGGTGGCGCTGGGCAACGTGCTCACCGAGAGCGGCGCGCGCGTCGTCGTGTGGGACGACACGGTGAAGGCGCGCGACGAGGTGGCGGCGGCGCACGGGTACGTGACGTCGCTCGACGTGCACACGGTGACGGAGGAGGACGACGCGCTCGTCCCGCCGCCGGTGGACATTGCGCCGGGGGACGTCGCGAGCCTCATCTACACGAGCGGCACGACGGGCCGGCCCAAGGGCGTCATGCTGACCCACGCGAACTTCACGTCGCTCGTGGCCGCGCTGGCGCCCATCTTCCCGCTGTCGCGCGGGGACGCGGTGCTCTCGGTGCTCCCGCTGCACCACACGTTCGAGTTCACGTGCGGGCTGCTCCTTCCGCTGTCGCGGGGAGCCCGCGTCGTCTACCTCGACGAGCTGACGGGCGAGAGCGTGTCGCGCGGGCTCCAGGTCTCGCGCGCCACCGCGATGGTCGGCGTGCCGGCGCTGTGGCAGCTCCTCGAGCGGCGCATCCTGCAGCAGGTGGATGCCCGCGGTCCGGTGGCGCGCGCCGCCTTCGACGGGGCGGCGGAGGTGAACCGCTGGCTGGCGGCGAACGTGGGCATCGACGTGGGGCGCGTGCTCTTCGGCGCCGTGCACGCGAAGATGGGCGGTCACGTGAAGTGGCTCATCTCGGGCGGCGCGGCGCTGCCGAAGGAGACGCAGGAGCGCTTCGCGGGCCTCGGGCTCAAGCTGACCGAGGGCTACGGGCTCACCGAGGCGGCGCCGGTGCTCACCGTGTCGCGGCCGAGCGGGCGGGTCGAGCCGGGGGTGGGCAAGCCCGTCCCGGGGGTCGAGCTCCGCATCGATCACCCCGACGACCGCGGCATCGGTGAGGTGGTGGCGCGCGGGCCGAACGTGATGATCGGCTACACCGACGAGGACGCGACGAAGCGCACCATCGACGCCGAGGGGTGGCTCCACACCGGGGACCTCGGGCGGTTCGACCGCAAGGGGCGGCTCGAGATCGTGGGCCGGCTGAAGGACGTGGTCATCTCGCCGACGGGGGAGAACGTCTACCCGGACGACGTGGAGAAGCGCCTCGGCGAGGTCCCGGGGGTGTCGGAGCTGGCGGTGGTGGGCGTCAGCGTGCGCGGGAGCGAGCGGCTCGCGTGCCTGGCGGTGGCGTCGGGCGATCGGGAGGCAGCGAGGACGTCCTTGCGGCGGGCCATCGATCAGCTCCCGTTCGGGCAGCGCCCGGCCATCGTGCACCTCTACGAGGCACCCTTGCCGCGCACCGCGACGCGCAAGGTGAAGCGCGAGGAGGTGCGGGCCATCCTCAAGCGGATGATCGCGGCGACGACGCGGGCGGACGACGCGTCGGCCAGCCCGGTCGCGGTGGCCATCGCGGGGGTGAAGGGCATTCCGGCCGAGGAGGTGACCGCGCACGCGACGCTCCAGGGCGAGCTCGGGTTCGACTCGCTCATGCTGACCGAGCTGCTCGAGGCGCTCGAGGCGCGCTTCGGGGCCATCGACCCGCAGCGGCTCCAGGCGTGCGTCAGCGTGGCCGACGTCGAGGAGCTCGTGAAGGCGCGTGACGCGGGGGACGGCCACGTGGCGAAGAAGGCGCCGTCGCGCACCCCGTCCGCCCCGGTGGTGCTGCCCGAGCCGGTGCAGGAGCTCGGCAAGGCGGTCATCGGCAAGGTGCAGGACTTCTTCTACGGCGAGATGATGAAGCCGCGCGTCTACGGGCGCGCGCACATCCCGCACAACCGCAACGTCATCGTCGTCGCGAACCACGCGAGCCACCTCGACATGGGCTTCGTGCGGCACGCCCTCGGCAAGTACGGCGAGGACGTCGTGTCGCTGGCGGCGCAGGACTACTTCTTCGAGAACGGGCTGAAGCGCGCCTTCTTCGAGAACCTCACGAACCTCCAGGCCATCGACCGCAAGGCGTCGCTGCGTCAGGCGATCCGCCAGGCGAGCGACGTCATCGAGCGCGGCAAGACGGTGCTCATCTTCCCGGAGGGAACCCGGAGCGAGGGCGGGGACATCAAGGAGTTCAAGCCGCTCCTAGGGCACCTGGCCCTCGTGCAGGGGGTCGACATCCTGCCGATCTACCTGGGGGGCACGCACGCGGCGATGCGCAAGGGCGCGGCGGTGCCGACGAAGCGGGAGATCCTCGCGCGCATCGGGCCGCCGCTCGCGGTGGCGGATCTGCGCCGCCTCACCGAGGGCATGTCGAGCGCGGACGCGGCCCGCGAGGTGGCGCGCCTCGCGCGCGAGGCGGTGATGGCGCTCGCCGAGGGCAAGGTGCTCGACCTCGCGGGCATGACGCCGGGGCGAGCGCTGGCGCCGGTGCGGGTGCACCCGCTGGTGACGCTCTTCGGGGAGCTGGAGGCGAAGTTCCGGGCCGGGGAGGTGCAGAAGCCGGTGAGCTTCTACTTCTCGCTGGGCACGGAGGACCAGGGCAAGTGGACGGTGCGCGTCGACGGCAAGACGTGCGAGGTGCGCCCCGGCAAGCCAGAAGGGGGCACGGCGGACTGCGTGCTCAAGACGAGCCCCGAGTTCTTCACGAAGATCGTGCGCGAGGCGTACGTGCCGAGCCCGGCGGACTTCATGTCGGGGGCCATCAAGTCGAACGACGTGGGGCTGCTCGTGACGTTCCAGAAGGTCTTCCAGCTGGATCAGCCGTCGTGAGGTACCTCGTCACGGGCGCGACGGGTTTCCTGGGGACGCACCTCGTGGCGTCGCTCGAGGCCCGCGGGCACGAGGTGATGCCGTTCTCGCGGCGTCGCGGGGGCGACGTGCTCGACGGGGAGGCGGTGCGCGCGGCGGCGGCGGGGTGCGATGGCGCGTTCCACTGCGCGGGGAAGGTGTCCCGCAAGCCGGCAGACGCGGAGGAGCTGTACCGGCTGCACGTGGAGGGGACGAAGAGCGTGCTCGACGCGTGTGCGGACGCGGGGGTGCGGCGCGTCGTCCTGGCGTCCACGAGCGGCACGATCGCGGTGAGCGACTCGGCGGACCACGTGGCGACCGAGGACGACGAGGTGCCCATCGGCATCGTGTCGCGCTGGCCGTACTACCGGGCGAAGCTCTTCGCGGAGCGCGCGGCGCTGGCGCGGAGCCGTGATGGCTTCGAGGTGGTGAGCGTGAACCCGAGCCTCTTGCTCGGGCCGGGCGACGTGAACGGGTCCTCGACGGAGGACGTGCGGCTCTTCCTCGAGGGCGCCATCCCCGCCGTGCCCGCGGGGGGGCTCTCCTTCGTCGACGCACGCGACGCGGCGGAGGCGATGGTCCTCGCGATGGAGCGCGGGCGGGGAGGAGAGAGGTACCTCGTCGGCGCGTGCAACCTGACGATGCGCGACTTCTTCGGGCGCCTCTCCCGGGTCTCGGGCGTGCCCGCGCCGTGGCTGCCGATGCCGAGGTCGCGCGCGGTCGCGCGCATCGGCGCGCGCATGATGGAGCGCCTCGCGGCGCGGGTGGGAGTGCCGGCGCGGGTCGACGCGGTGAGCGTCGAGATGGCCCAGTGCTTCTGGTACCTCGACGCGAGCAAGGCGGAGCGCGAGCTCGGGTGGAGCGCGCGGGATCCCGGCGAGACGCTGCACGACACGGTGGAGGACCTGCGGGCGCGAGGCGTCGTGTGGCCGCGGGAGCACACGGTGGAAGCCTCGCCGTAAAAGAGGGGTACGCTCGGGGGCGAGGGAGGAGCTGCCATGCAGATCGACCCGCGCTCGTTCTTCTTGCTGGTGGTGACGCTCGGGGCCGGCGGGGTCGCCGGGTTCGTGGCGTCGGAGAAGCACGTTCTCTTTCCGCCACCGCCGCCACCCCCGCCGCCACCGGCCCCACCGGCGCTGTCGTGTCCTCCGCCCCCACCGCCACCGGCGCCGCCGCCGAAGCCGGTGCCGACGTGCGACGACATGGTCGGCGCGCCGGGCGCGTGCCCGCCGCCGGGGTGGCCCGCCGAGGAGGGCGGCTGCGGCGCGCTGCCGACCAAGCGCTGCGAGGACTACAAGAAGGCCCTCAAGCCGCGCGTGGCGGAGCGAGCCGTCGCGTGCATCGACGCGCTGAACGCGCAGCAGCGGTGCGATCCCAACCGCCTCAACCTGTGCGGGCACGCCGCGCTCGAGAACGCGTGCTCCATCGTGGACGATGCCCCTCCCCTCGAGGGCGCCGATGCCGGCCCGGACGAGCTGACCACGCAGTGCAAGCTCATCGCCCACGAGTGCGAGGGCGTCCCGCTCGGGTCCACGTTGCGCGACTGCCGGCAGACGCTGGCCGGGATGAACGCCCTCGGACGCGACCGGATGGCGGCGTGCATGAAGACGCACTGCAATGACCGGGGGCTCCTCTTCTGCGAGGCGCAGGTCGACCTGAAGTGACGTCTGCGCCGCGGGC
>JBEKGQ010000233.1:0-9387 GCA_050012715.1 Polyangiaceae bacterium | reverse complement strand
ATTTCGCCGGCCGAACCGCGTCGTCCCAAGCATGGAAGCCTCTCCGACCTATCGAATCAGAACTTCGCCGTCAGCGTCCCCATCGCGCTACCGGGTGCGCCGCTCACCGCCCACGACCATTGCGTCGAGGCCGTGGTCGGCGGAGGCGCTTCTCTCCCACCCCCCGTGAAGAACAGGTACGTCCCCAGGCCCACCCCCACCGCCGCCACCCCGAAGGCGATGTTCGACACCCAGGCCTCACCGTTCGCCCGGTTCATGTCGTCGACACCGGCCTGATTGCACCGCGTGCCGTAGGTGCTCGCGTAGGCGTTGCAGTTGGCGTCGCTCTTCTGCTTGTCGTTCGTCGCGAGAACGCCGAACCCCGCGCCCGTCCCCGCCGCCGCGAGGCCGATCAGCGCGACGATCACGCCCGTCACGCGCCTCCCGTTCCAGAACGCCACCGGGGGCCGCTCGATCGGCGCGAGCTCGAGCGGCGCCGCGCTGAGGGCGGCGTGCTCCTTGGCCGCCACCGTGATGTGCAGCGTCCTCGGCTTGTAGAGGGGCGCCCGCTCGACGACCTCGACGTCCCCCGGGTCGACGGGCAGGTCCGTGTCCCAGGCCGCGGACTGGAGCGGCACGCCGTTGCGCAGGATCTCGAACCCACGGACGACGCGCACGAGCGGCGGGACGGTGATCGTGAGGTACGAGAGCTCCGGCTCGAGCGCGGCGATGTGCTCGGTGGCGAGCTTCTCGCGGTCGGGCCGGTTCATGCGGCGCGCCTCGGCGAGGGCATCGCGGAACTCGCCCCACGCGCTGGCCGTCTTGCCGATCTTTTCGTTGCAGACGGCCAGGTTGAGGAGCGTTCCCGGCGCCGCGTCCAGGCGGTAGCTCTCGGCCAGCTTGGGGCAGGCGTCCGCGTAGCGGCCGGCCTCCATCATGCCTCGGGCGGTGAAGAAGAGCGTCTCCGCGAGCGCGCGCGCGTCGGTGGCGCTCGGCGCCTGCGCCGGAGGAGGGGGCGGCGCCTGGGCCAGCGTGGAAGCAACGGAGAGGAGCGGGACCGAGAGAAGAGATGCAGCCAGCAGCGCGGGGCGCAGCCTCATTGCCGGTCTCCGAGCGGGTCGGCCTTCACGGTGGAAGCGGGAGCGGCGGTCGTCGCCGGCGGGGCGGCGGTGACCGGAGGTGCGGCGGTGGCCACGGTCACCGGCGGAGCTCCCGTCGTCCGGGGTGGCGGGTGCCAGCCGCCGCGCACGACGACGTGAGGCGGCGTGGCCACGACGCCGGGGGCCGAGGGAACGGATGCGACCGCCGTCGCCGTGGAGCCCGCGGTCGACGACGGGGGACTCGCTGCCGTCGCCGTGGCGGGTGCCACGTCCAGCGGTGGCGAGGAGGTCGGCATGGCGGTCGACCCCCCGGTGCCGGCGGAGGCCTTCGCGTCGCCCTTGCCGGGATTGCCGGAGGACATCGCGAGGAAGACACCGCCACCGACGACGAGGAGGCCGACCGCCGCGAGCCACAGCGGCCAGCGCTTTCGCTCCGGGGGCGCCAGCGCGCCCGAGATGGAGATCGGGGACGCGCCGGTGCTCTCGGCGCTCGGCGCGCTACCGACCTGGATCGCGCGCCGCGATCCCGACTGCGAGAGGATGGAGCCGAACGAGCCCGTCCCCACTCCTCCCATGCCGCCGCTGCCGAGCAGCGGGTCCCTCGTTGCGGGGTCCAGCGTGGACCCGATCTTGGAGCGCACCGCGTCGGCGAACGGCGCGTGCACCGCCGCGAGCAAGTCGCCCGCCAGCTCGGCCACGTTCTGGATTCGCTTCTCGGGCGTGCGCGCGAAGCAGTTCATCACCACCGCCTCGAGCTCCGGCGGGATCTCCGGGCGACGCTCGACGAGCGACGGGGGCATCCGGTCGGTGGACAGCTCGGCGCAGATCTTCGTGAACGAGGCCTGGTCGAAGGGGGGCCTCCCGCAGAGCATCTCGTAGACGATGGCGCCCACCGACCAGACGTCCGCCCGGGCATCGACGTCGGCCGAGCCGAACAGCTGCTCGGGGGCCATGTACTTCGGCGAGCCGAGCACCACCCCCGTCTGCGTGAGCTCGTCGACCCCCGCCTCGCCCACGCTCCACTTGGAGATCCCGAAATCGAGGATCTTGATGAGGTCGGAGCCGTCGGGGCGCTTCGTGACGAAGAGGTTCGACGGCTTGAGATCGCGGTGCACGACGCCGTTCGCGTGCGCCTCGGCGATGCCCTCGCACACCTGGACCGCGTACTCGAGCGCCGTTCCGATCGGCATCGCCCCGACGGACTTCATGACGTCCCGCAGGTCCGTCCCCGCCAGGTAGTCCATGACCATGTAGGGCACGTGCTCTCGCCAGACGCCCACGTCGATGACGCGCGTGATGTGCTCGTTTCGCAGCTTGGCGCTGACGCGTGCCTCGCGCCGGAACCGCGACTGGAAGTCGTCGTTCACGCCCGCCTTCGCCCGGTACCTCAGGAACTTGAGCGCCACCCGCTCGCCGAGCTGGAGGTGCGTCGCGGCGACGACGACGCCCATCGCCCCGCGGCCGAGCACCTCGTCCACCCGGTACTTGCCGTCGACGACCGACCCGACGGTCAGCTCGCTCAGGAGGGCGCGGCCCTCCTCGTCGGGGTCGACCGAGGCGGCGGGCGCGTCGCTCAGGATCGGTGCGGCGTGGGGCGTCTTCCCGGACTGCAGCTCTCCGCCGACTCCGGTGGCCTCCGTCTCCTTCTTGCCGTCCGTCGGATCGCGCGGCGCACTGCGCGCGTTCGACGAGTCCGAAGCCATGCTGGAAGCATATTGCGCCGCGGCGGCGCCGCCTAGCGCCCCCGTGTCCACGATCGGCCGGGCGGCGGACACCGGGCTCGCCTCCCTCATCGGCCTCGGAACCGGCTGCCCGGGGGCCTTGGCCTGCGGGGCAGTCAAGTCAGCCTCCTTGCGGAGCCTGACTCAGACAATCCGCTCGCAAGCTCGCGGGGTATGTTCAAGTGCCCCCCGTGCGACGCGGGGGATCGCTAGCCGTGCGCCTATCGCGATAGGCCGTCCAGCACTTGGGGCAACGCCACTCCAGCGTCGACGAACCGTCGCCCTCCACCTTGCGGGTGAGGCGCCAGCCGTACTTCATGCTGATGAGGGCGGACTCGTCGTCCTGGGGCGGGACGCGGGTGCCGCAGTCCACGCAGCTGTGAGGGCGCAATTCCATACGGGTCTACGAGCTCCCCCCCGCAGAGAACCGGACCACATAGTATAGGTCCGCAGCATCCGATCGGCAGGCCACGTTCATGTGAACTCAGTCGATCGCCGCCCGAGCGCCGTACGTCTCCTCAAGATAGCGCACGATGTCGGTGCTCTCGAAGATGCCGAGAGCCGCCGGGCTTTCCTCGTTGGGATCGACGAGGTAGGGCACCTGCATCTTGCCGGAGCGTGCGACGAAGGCGTCGCGACGGGGGCTCCCTTTGGCCACATTGTGGAGCACGTACGGAAGCTCGAGCTCGCTGAGCGTCTCGCGCACGAGCCGACAGTAGGGAGAGCCCTCGAAGCTCCAGAGCTCGAGCGGCTTCTCGGCCGGACGGGACGGAGAGGCAGCTCGCCCGTGGCCCGCTCGCACCGCGGCGGCCATGCCGGCGCTGAGCACCGCGACCGCACCGAGCCACGTCGGCGCGCTCGGTCCGCCGTAGGTTTCCCGCAGGTACCTCACGATGTCCGCGGATTCGTACATCGCGTGAGGGCCGCCCTCGCCGTTCGGGTCGACGAGGTAGGGAAACATCTCGCGCCCTCCCATCGCGACGACCTTCGGCCGGAACCGCGTCCCCCCGCGCGGGCAGGGGTAGACCATCGCATCCAGATCGAACTCGCTCAGCGCCTCGCGCACGCGCCGGCAGAAGGGGCACGCCTCGAACTCGTAGAGCTCGAGGAGCTTCTCGGGCTGCCTCGCGACGGGACGCGCCCTCAACCCCGCGCCGAGGCGCAGGACGGTCGCCATCGTGGACGACGCGACGTCGAGCCCGCGCGACACCGCTACTCGGCCCCGGTGCCGCCATCGAGGAGCGGCCTCGCTTCGCCCCGCTCGCCCTCGCCCTCGCGCTGGTAGGGGTGACCCGTCAGGCGCTTGTACGCGGTCACCGCCTTCCAGCTCAGGTACGCCCGGTTGAACTTCAGCGACTCGCCTGGCACGAAGAACGGGTTCTTGCAGCCGGTGAGGAACACGAGGGCGAGCACCTGCTCGGCGACGCTGACCGGACAGCCCTCGAAGCGCACGTGGGTCGCGCCCTTGGCGCTCTTCACCTTGGCCCGGACGCTCGCGAGCTTCGCGTAGATGTCGTCGTGCTTCGCGTGGTGCGGGTCCTTCGTCGACCGGTCCCGGTACTTGCTCGTGATCTGCACGAGCTCGCCGGCGAGCTCGCCCTTCCACTTCACGCAGTCGCCCATGAAGACGACCATCTCGCCCGGCTTCGCGTCGACCGGGCCGTCGTAGGCGCCGAACACCACGTGCACGTTCGGCGCGTTCTCGTCGAACTGGGCGTCGATCTGCCGGAGGATCTCGACCGCCTCCTCGATGGCGCCCGGGCACCCTCCCCAGCAGTAGTCGGTGTGCTCGACCTCGGGCGGCGGGCCGGAGTACGCGGTGATGTGCGTCCCCTCGAAGTACTTCTCGACGCGGATGAGGCCGACCTCGAAGCCCTTGGCGCGCTCCTTGGCCTTCTCGAGCGATACGTTGCCGGAGATCCGGATCTTCGAGAGGTCCGTCGTGCCGAAGCCGCGCTCGGCCGCGAAGCGGATGTGGTCGACCGTGTTCGGGTCGACGCCGATGATGGCGCAGCACACGGCGTCGAAGGCCACCTGGTTATTGCCCATGACGACGAGCTTCAGGTCGAACGGCTTGGGCGTGAGCATGCGCCCTTCGCCGGCGATGATGCCGTCGATGGCGATGAACTGCGGCTGGATGATGTACTGGAGGTCGGCGATCTTCTCGTTCAGCCGGTGGTCGTGATCGATGAGGCGATGCCGGTCGTCCTGGATCCCGATGTAGTTCTTCATCGAGAAGGTCACCGTCGTCCACGGGTGGGCCTTGAGCTTGGGGCAGTTGACGAAGAAGTCGGCCTTGGCGATGGGCTCGGGGGTGAAGACGTAGTCCCGCAGGCGCTTCGGGTGCGTGTAGCGGATCTCGACCTGCGGCTCCTCCTCGAAGCAGTACCGCTTCACGCCCTTCACGCGGGCCAGCATGTCGTCCCAGCCGCTCTCTGCGTAGGGGAGGCGCGTGGGGATGGTGATGCCGCAGCGCTCGCCCACCGCGAGCTCGCTCATGCGGTCGCCGCCCACGTCCCGCAGGGCGCGGAGCACGCCCTCGCCGAACTCGGGGCGCGTGTACGCGTGCGGGAACTGGTCGCCCGCGGCGACGAGGTTCGGTTTGACGAGGGTGCGCCCGTGCGGGGAGAGGCCGAGCTCCTGGAGGCCCTCGCGCACGATGGTGCGGACGCGCTCCGGATCGTACGACTCGCAGTGGCGAATGATGACGCGGGGCGGAGCGGCGTTGGGGTTCACCGATTCGAGGCTAGCGCGACGCAGGGCGTTGTCGACGGTCGCGGCCGGGGCTAGAAGGGCGGGACCGTGAAGGGACTCGTCGTCGCCGGGGTGCTGTCGTTCGCGCTGGCGGCATGCCAGGCGGAGGCTCCGCCACGTGGTCTCGAGGCCACGTGCGCCAAAGGCTGCGAGCTGCACGCGTCGCAGTGCTCGCCGCACGAGTGCAGCCGGGGGTGCAACCTCGCCATCGACCGGCTCGCGGAGGGGCAGGGGGACACGGTGCTCGCCTGCGTCGCGCGCGCGAAGAGCGCGTGCGACGATCCGACGTGGGCCCGCTGCGCGACGCTCGTCGGTGTCCACGCCGATGGTGGCCCTCCGCCTCCGCCTCCGCGGCCGGACGTGGTGGACACCGAGTCGTCGGACTGAGTGGCGCCCGTGCTCGTCGTCGACGACCGCGGGCGCGAGCTCGCCTTCCCCACGCCTCCGCGGCGCGTCGTCTCGCTCTTGCCGAGCGACACGCTGAACGTCGCGGCGCTCGGCTGCGGCGGGGCGCTCGTCGGTCGCACCGACTACTGCGAGCTGCCGGCCGACGTGGTGGCCGCCCTGCCGAGCGTCGGCGGGACCAAGAACCCGCGGATCGACGACATCTGCGCGCTCGAGCCCGACCTCGTGCTCGCCAACCAAGAGGAGAACACGCGTGGCGATCTCGAGGAGCTCCTCCGGCGCGGCGTCCGGGTCTACGTCGCCTTCCCGCGGCGCGTCGTGCAGGGGCTCGCGCACCTCGCGCGGCTCGCCCGCATCTTCGGAGTCGAGGGCGATGCGTCGGTCCGGGACCTCGTGAGCCGGGGTTATCACACCCTCCGCGACGCCGAGGCCGCCAGGTCGCAGAAGACCCCCGTGCGCGTCTTCTGCCCCATCTGGATGAAGCCGCTGATGACCGTGCACGGCGACACCTTCATCAGCGACATGCTCGATCTCTGCGGCGCGCAGAACGTCTTCGCCGATCGCGAGCGCCGCTACCCGCTCGCGGCGGACATCGGGGATGCCGCGCCCCTGCCCCCGGAGAAGGTGGCGGGGCGTGACGTCCGCTACCCGCGGGTCACGACGGAAGAGGTGGTGGCGCGCCGCCCGGAGCTCGTGCTCCTTCCCGACGAGCCGCATCCGTTCACCGAGGAGGACGCGGCGGTGTTCCGGGCCCTGGACATCCCGGCGGCGAAGACCGGCGCCGTGCGGTCGATCGCGGGCAAGGATCTCTGCTGGCCCGGAGCCCGAAGCGTGGAGGGGATAGGCCGGGTGAGAGCGCTCGTCGGGGCCCGGGCGGGGTGACACCGTGCCGGGGCGAGCGCGATCACGTCGTCGGCAGCGGGTCGGTCGCGAGCAGCGCGAAGAGCGCGTGGTCCAGCCACCGACCCTGGCAACGCTCCGCCTCGCGCGCGATGCCCTCGAAGCGAAAGGCCAGTCGCCGCACGACGCCGAGCGACGCGAAGTTGTCCGTCGCCGCCGCCACGCGCACGCGGTGGGCGTTCAGCCGCTTGAACGCCCAGACGACGGTGGCGCGAGCCGCCTCCGTCATGTACCCGCGGCGCGAGGCGTCGGCGCGCAGCCAGTAGCCGAGCTCCGCGCTCTGGTGGAGGTGCGCCAGCGATTCGAGGCCCACGACGCCGAGGAAGCGACGCGTCCCGCGCTCCCGGATCGTGAAGCGGAGCGCTCGCGCGTGATCCCAGTCGCTCGCCGACGCCTCGCAGTAGCGCCACGACGCGTCGAGATCGGTGTTGAAGGGCACCCACGGCAGCCACTTCTCGAGGTGCGCGCGCGACGTGTCGACCGCGTTCCACAGGTCGGACGCGTCCGCGGGCTCGACCGGGGTGAGGACGAGGCGCTGCGTGTCGAGGGGTCGGTGGCGGACCTCGGCGCGAGGCGGAACGACGAGCATGCGACGACGAAGTTACGCCGAAAGGGCGCCCTCCGCATGCGCGGCGTGGCGAGAGTCAGCGGTTGACCTCGCCCGCGGGCGAGGATCCGAGCCAGTGCCGCGGGGCGATGGTATCGTCGCCACCCCATGAGCAGCGAGAGCTACCACGAGCCGATCGAGCTCCTGTCCGAGCCGACGAAGAACATGCACCGGGCCATCGTCTCGCTCAAGGAGGAGCTCGAGGCGGTCGACTGGTACCAGCAGCGCGCCGAGGCCTGCAGCGACGACGAGCTGCGAGGCGTCCTCGTTCACAACAAGAACGAGGAGATCGAGCACGCGATGATGAACCTCGAGTGGATCCGGCGTCACAGCGAGGTCTTCGACGCGAACATCAAGACGTACGTCGGGGCGAAGGGCCCCATCCTGGCCGTCGAGCAGAAGAAGGCGGCCGAGGCGGCGGGCGGCGGCAGCGCCTCGTCCGCATCGACCTCGAACAGCCTCGGCATCGGCAGCCTGAAAGGTGGCAAGTGATGGATCTCCTCAAGCGCAAGAAGGCCCCGATCACCGACGAAGCCTGGGAGCAGGTCGACGAGGAGGCGCGCCGGGTCCTCAAGCTGCACCTCGCCGGGCGCAAGGTGGTCGACTTCTCCGGGCCGCTCGGCTGGAAGGCCGCCGGGGTCAACACGGGGCGCCTCTCGCCGATCGGCAAGGGCCCGCTCGGGGGCGTCTCGTACGCGGTGCGCGTCGTGCAGCCCCTCGTCGAGGTGCGCGCGCCCATCGTCATGAAGATCATGGAGCTCGACTACGCGGCCCGCGGGGCGGAGGACCTCGATCTCGACCCGGTCATCGCGGTGGCCGAGCAGGTCGCCCACGCCGAGGACACCGCCATCTTCCACGGCTTCGAAGGCGGGGACATCACCGGCATCATCGAGGCGAGCCCCCACAAGCCCATCGCCGTGAACGGGATCCTCGACTGGCCCAAGGCGATCGTGGCCGGGCTCGAGGTCCTGCGCGCCGCGGGCGTCAACGGACCCTACGCGCTCGTGCTCGGCCGACAGGCCTACGACGAGCTCGACGCCGACAGCGAGGACGGCTACCCGCTCCGGCGACGCCTCGCGGAGACGCTGACCGACGTGGAGCTGATCTGGGCGCCGGCGCTGCAGGGCGGCGCGGTCCTTCTTTCGAAGCGCGGGGGCGACTACGAGCTCACCGTGGGGCAAGACCTGTCGATCGGCTACGCGGCGCACGATCGCACCGACGTGGAGCTCTATCTGACCGAGTCGTTCACGTTCCGCGTGCTGGAGGAGAAGGCGGCGGTCTTCCTGAAGCGCGGCGGGGCGAAGGCCAGGGGCAAGTAGTCCCGTAGGACTCCGTTTCACCCGTGTAAATCCGGGCTGCGCAACCCCCGTGCCGCGTGGCGGGCGGGGGGGCCGGTGCGCAGCTTTCTTCGCGTGAAGAAGATCCTCCTCGTCGCGCTTCTGGGCGGGATCATCCTGGCCGTCACCCTCTGGGCGATGGGGAGGAGCAGCAGCAGCAGCGCGAGCACCAGCGCGCCGCTCCCGCACCCGCGGCGCCGTCGACGGCCATCACCGGGCGGGCGGAGGGGGCGACCGAGATCGAGATAGCCATCGGGTACCTCCACCGCCTGGCGGGCGCCTCCAGGGAGCTCGCTCGTCAGCTCTTGGCCAATCCCAGCGGGGCCCTGTCTTCGTTCCGGCCGGGCAGTGCCGACGTCCTCGCGCCACTGCGTCTGCTGCCCCGACACCAGCTCGAGCCGATCGTCCGCGGCATCTTGCGTCCGAACGGGACCGTGCAGCCTCACCCACCGCACCCCCCTTCCGGTGCTTCCCACCGCAATCTGACGCCGTCCAAGCTCGCGACTGCACAGCTGAACTTTCCCACCTGCGACCAGATCGCCCTGTCGTACTTGCCAGGCACGACGGTCAAGGTCTGCCAGATC
>JBEKGQ010000232.1:0-9396 GCA_050012715.1 Polyangiaceae bacterium | reverse complement strand
GCGGAGCCGTGCTCGAGGGCGCCGCGCTGTCCGCGCTCGCCGGGGCCGGCGGAGCGGCCGGCATCGCCGCCGACGCGGCCATCCCCGTCCCCGGCGCCGGGGACTCCGCGTGCACGCCGGGTGAGCGGAGCACGGCGATTCCCGCCACCCCCGCCAGCGCGATCGCGCCTCCCACCAGACCCGCGACGAGCACGGTGCGTCCGGGATGCGACGCCGGCGGTGGTGGCAGCGCCACCGAGTCCATCCCCGTCGACACGCCCGGCGGCGTGATTCCCGTCGTCACCGGGCGCAGGGCGGCCGGCGCCGCAGCCTGGGTCCGGCCCGGCACCGAGCTCACGCCGGAGTCGGTCCGCTCGATGGATGGCTTCAGCAGCTCGACGACGCGCTCCCGCTCCGCTGCCGCGGCCAGCGCGAAGTCGATCGTCTGGCGCCGCTTCGCCGTGCGCTCCGCGAGGTGCTCCACGACGAACGCCGCGACGTCCCCCGTGCTGGTGGTCACCCTCGCGTCGACCATCGCCGCCTCGATCGCGTCGCGCATCTCGGCGGCGGTGGAGAACCGCCTCTCCGCCGGCGTGCTCAGCGCCTTGCGCGCCACGTTCGCGATCGCCGGATGGACGGTGGGAGGCAGGGGATCGGGAGGCCGTCCCGACGTGAGGAGGTGCAGCGTGCCGAGCGTGTTGTCGGCGTCGAACGGCGGCTTGCCGGTGAGGACGTGATAGAGCGTCGCCCCGACCGCCCAGAGATCCGCCCGACGGTCGACCTTCCGGCCGAGGGCCTGCTCGGGGGCCATGTACTGGATCTTGCCCTTGAGGACGCCCGCGTTGGTCTCCCCCGCGAGCCGGTCGCGCGCCTTGGCGATGCCGAAGTCGATGAGCTTGGCCACGCCCTTGACGCTCACGAGGATGTTGTGGGGGCTCACGTCGCGGTGCACGATCTCGAGCGGCTTCCCGTCGTCGCCGCGCATCTCGTGGGCCTCGTGCAAGCCGGAGCACACGTCGGCGAGGATGCGCAGGATGATGCCGGTGGGGGCGGGGATCTTGCTCTTCTGCCAGGCGCGCCGCAGCTTCGACAGCGAGTCGCCGTCGACGTACTCCATGGCGAGGTAGAGGACGTCGTGCTCCTCGCCGAGGTCGAGGATGCGGGCGACGTTGAAGTGCTCGATCCGCGACGCGATGCGCGCCTCGTCGAGGAACATCTGCTGGAAGCGCAGGTCCGAGGCGTACTGCGGGAGGATCGTCTTGAGCGCGACGAGCTTCTCGAAGCCGTGCTTGCCGCGCTGCCGGGCGATCCACACGCTGGCCATCCCGCCCTCGGCGAGCGGCCCGAGGAGCTCGTAGCGGTCCAGCCGGTAACCCGGGATGAGCGGCGAGTAGGGGGTCGTTCCGTCGGGCTGCCCCACGATGGATCAGCGTACCACCGGCGCCGTCCGTCGCCCGCATTCCCCGCCCGGGACGCGCCGGCGCGCCCCGCGCGTTATCCTTCCCGATGGCCTCGATGCCTCGTCCAGCGCCTGCCTCGGCCCCGCCGCGGCGCCTCTCCCGAGGCCGCCTCGTCGGGCTCATCGTGCTCGCGGCGCTCGTCGTTCTGTGGCGGCCCGCGTCGGCTCACGTGCGCGCGGCGTCGCTCCTGGCGCGATTCACCGACCCCGACGCCCACGGTCTCCTCGCCGACGCGGCGAGGCACCCGGTCGCGGTGACGGACTTTCCGCTCGCCGGCACGCGCGGGCGCCTCTACGTGCCCTCCGACGTCGACGTCGCTCGGGGCACGCACGTGCCCGGTGTCGTCATCGTGCACGGCGTCCACTGGAAGGGCATCGACGAGCCCCGCCTCCAGCGCTTCGCGACGACCATCGCGGCGAGCGGCGTCGCCGTGCTCACCCCCGAGATCCGCGAGCTCTGCGACTACCGCATCGACCCGGCCTCCATCGACACCATCGGCGCCTCCGCGCAGGCGCTCGCGGCGCGGCTCGGCGGGGCTCCGGTCGGCGTCATGGGCCTCTCGTTCGCGGGAGGGCTGTCGCTCATCGCGGCGACCGAGCCGCGCTACGCCTCGTCGTTCGCGTTCGTGGTCGCGGTCGGCGCGCACGACGATCTGGGCCGCGTGCTCCGCTTCTTCACGTCGAACGAGTCGCCGCGCCCCGACGGCACCACCCTGCACATCCAGGCCCACGACTACGGGCAGGTCGTGCTCGTGTACTCCCACGTGGAGGACTTCTTCCCGGCGGCCGACGTCCCGGTGGCGAGAGACACCCTGCGCTCCTGGCTCCACGAGGACTTCGACGACGCTCGCGCCCGCGCCGCGGCCCTCTCACCCGAGGCCGGCGCCTTCATGAAGCAGATCTTCGACCACTCCCCGGCGCTCGCCCCCTTGCTCGACGCCGAGGTGGCCCGCCTCGCACCTCAGCTCGCGGCGGTCTCGCCGAGCGCCCACCTGGCCGGCATCCGCGTTCCGGTCTTCCTCCTCCACGGCGCCGGCGATCGCGTGATCCCCTCGAGCGAGACGGAGTGGCTCGCGCACGACACGCCGAGGGGCATGCTCCGCGCCGCGCTCGTGAGCCCCGCCATCGAGCACGTCGAGCTCGAGTCCGGGACGAGCCTCGCCGACGAGCTCGCGCTCGTTCACTTCATGGGCGACGTGCTGGACGCCGCCGACGATCGATGACGTGCCCCGCCGGCGCGAGCATTGAGGCGGGGTCGTCTCGGCAGTGGTGATGACGTGCAGTGAGGGCGCCCCGAAGACGCCGATCAGAGCGCCGACAGCCGCACGACGACACCGTCGCAAAGGTCACCGATGAGCGTGTCGCCTGACGGTGCGAGTGCGAGCCCCGTCGGACAGTTGAGAGTCGACGGTGTGGCCCCGGTGGCCACGCCCAGTTGACCTCTTGTGCCAGCCACCGTCGAGACGGTTGAGGTGGTGAGATCGACGCGGCGGACCATGCTCGCGCGTGGGAGCTCGATGTTCAGGTACTGCAAGTTCCACTGCGACTCGACGATGTAAAGACTGCCGAGACCATCGGCGAGCAGGTTGAAGGGCGACTGGAACGTCGCGACCGAAGCGTTGCCATCGGCGCTCCCGGTCATGCCGGAGAGCCCCACGAGGGTGGTCACTGCGCTTGTCGCCAGGTCGATCTGCCGGATCACGTTGTCTTGACCGTCGGCCACGTAGAGTGTGCCTCGATCGTACGCAATGCCGACGGGGTCGAGAAATTGCGCGGCCTTCCCGATGCCGTTGGCGGTTCCCCGCGTTCCTCCGGCGACCGTGGAGACTTGACCGGTGGCGATAACGACCTGACGTATGGCGTAGTTGGCCGAGTCCGCGACGTAGAGGTTCGTGCCATCCGTCGTGATACCACCACCACTCGGATAGCCGCTCCCGGACGCCTCGGAGTAGAAGGCGAAGTGGGCCGCGGCATTGAACCCGTCGGAGCTCCCGCTGACGCCGAGCTGCCCGGCGAGCGTCGAGACACTTCCATTGGACACGTCGACGGCGCGGATGGCTTCGCCGAAGACGTCGACCACGTACAGACTGCCGCCTGCGTACGTCATGGCCTGCGGGAAGTTGAACGTGGCCACGGTCGCCGGCCCGTCAACCGGCGTCGTCGCAGTCGACGTGACCGAGGGAACCCCCGACAGAGTGGTCAACGTGCCACTCGAGTCGAGCTTGCGAATGACGCTGCCAGGGTTCGCGTATGCCTGAAACGGCACGTCGGCGATGTACACGCTCCCCGACGGATCCGAGGCCACGGCGACCGGCCCTGTCAGTCGTCCAGTACCCAGCGGCCCGTCGACGGCCGTGAAAGTTGCTGGGCCGCCGAGAAGCGCCCCGACGGTCATGAAGTTCAGGTCGATCGAACGAATCGCGTGGGCATCCGACACGAAAAGCCTGTTGAAAACCGGATCCGCGGTTATGCCCAGGAGAAACGCAAAGAGCGCGCTCGCGACGGGTCCATTGGCGAAGCCTGCCTGGGTGGCGGAGCCTGAGAATGGGGTCACGTCGAAAGCACTGTCAGGCGCTTGGTAGCGGTAGAGAGCCGCCTGTTCGTACGCTCCAGCGTAGACGTCGTCTTGGTTGTTGGCTCCCTGCAAGGCGGCGATCCCGAGCGTACTCGCCTGCGTCTGCGGCATCCCACTTACAAGGAGCGTGACAGGTGGGCTGACGCCCGGCCCTCCCGCGACGGAGTCGGTGAAGTAGGCGATCGAGCCATCGCTGCGATCGAAGTAGACCCGCTCACTGGAGACGTCGCTCGCGAGGTGCGCGCAGGTAACGTTACTGAGAATCGAGGTGATCGCCCCCGTACTCGGATCGATGCGCCGAATGCCGTAGAATGAGCTTTCTGTCGAAGACTCTTCGCACACGTAGAGAGCGTCGCTGCGCGGGCCCAGGATCATCGCGCTTGCGCTCATCAGCGCAGCCGGCGGCGAGCCGTCCTGATGTCCCCCATTGTCGCATTGACCCGTGAGTGTAGCCACGGTGCCGGAAGATGCATCGATGGTGCGGACGCAGGCGCCGGAGTTGACCCAGGCCTGACCCGACATGGCGTCGGCCGCGATCTGGGTCGGCAAAGTGAAGAGCGCGGCAGGTCCGACGCCGTTGGTCACACCCTGCACCCCTGGAGTTCCTGCGAGCGTGGTGACCAAGTTGATGGATGAATCGTACTTGCGGATGGTGTCGTTGAAGCTGTCGGCGATCAACAAGGTATAATCTGGCGCGTTCACCTGCACGACGGCGACGCCAACTGGGTTTCGGAAGTGCGCGCTGGTGGAGATCCCATCGATGTTTCCACGTCCCCCGATGGCTCCGGCGATCACACCGATTTGAAGACCGACGACAGTCAGGGTCGCAATCTGGCTGACAGTCGGGTCGCTCTTCGACGTCGCGACGACGTGGTACGTCCCTGGCGTCGCCGGAGAAACATACTCTCCCGTCGGATCGATCGTTCCGCCAGCTGATCCCTCCTCGACGACCCACGTTACGGGCACGGCGGCCGTAAAGCTCAGGGAACGCAGGATGCCCAGCTTGGAGCTCCCCGGCGTCACGTCGAGCGGAATCGGGCCCGCGTCGAGCGGGGTCGGGCCCGCGTCGAGCGGGGTCGGGCCCGCGTCGGGCGGGGTCGGGCCCGCGTCGTTCGGTACGACGATGATGATCGACTCGTCGCCGATGCTGGCGTCGCTCGCCTCGTCCGGATGGCCTGCGTCCGTAGCAGCTGAAAAAGCCCCTTGTCCCGAACAGTGCAGCGATGCCGTGGCGAACGCGGCGGACACCAGGGTCCAGGTGGGGTGGGGGCTGCGGCGGTTTCTCATCTCGTGGTCCTATCGACCATCCGCCGCTGATGTTGCGTTCCAGTCGGTGGAGAGAGAGGGGAGGGGTCGCCGTTGTGTCGCCGCGAGCGCGCCGCCGGGCGCAAAGGAACGGAGGACCACGAGTGCCGAGCGGCGCATGGCCTGAACGTTTACCATGCGCGCGCATGCGGGGGCACGCGACGGGGCCGTCCCTTCGGCCATCCTCGGGAGGTCACCTCGCTTCCCTCGCCCTCGGCCGGCGATCCTGCGAACCTCTCTGGCGGTGCGCTTGCTTCGCTGGCCGACGGCCCTCTTCCTCGCCGCCTTCGCTTTGACGACGCCTTCGACGGCTCGCGGCCAGGGCCCGCCCCCGGCGGAGCGGCTCGGCGTCTACTCACCCTACGAGCAGGAGACCATCGCCGAGGTGCTGCGCGACAAGCAGCTCCTGAGGGACGCCTTCCCCGAGGGCAAGACCATCGAGCGCGTCGAGATCGTCGCGCTCGATCCCTTCGAGCAGCGCGACGTCCTGCCCCGGTGGCTCAACGTCTTTCACGTCACGACGCGCGAGTCGGTCATCCGCAACGAGGTGCTCCTCCGCACCGGCGGCCGCTACGAGCAGGAGCGCGTCGACGACACCATCCGCAACCTGCGGCGGCTGCCGGGCGTCCCGCAGCTCTCCGCCGTGCTCGTCGTCGCCGCGATGGGGAGCACGCCGGACCACGTCGTGCTCGTCGTCATGACGAAGGACGTGTGGAGCCTGCGCCTCAACTGGAACCTCGTGGCCGACCCGGGCGGGCTCGATCAGCTCGCGTTCCAGCCGTCGGAGACGAACTTTCTCGGCACCCACCAGATCGCGGCCGGGACGTTCATCCTCGAGCCGAGCGCATACACCCTGGGGCTCGGGTACTTCATTCCGCGCCTCGATACCTCGCGCATCACCGTCGCCGCGAACGCGGACGTCATGATCAACCGCGACACGCAGTCGCCCGAGGGCACGTACGGGCAGCTCGTCGCGGGGGAGCCGCTCTTCTCGGGGCGCACCGAGTGGGCGTGGGACGCGTCGGTGGCGTGGCAGGACGCGATCCTCCGCCGCTACGTCAACGGCGCGCTCAGCGACTACGTCGACACCTCGCCGGCGTGCACGGCCGCGTCGGGCGCGCCGCCGCCCGGCTGCCTCATGCCGTACCAGTTCCGGTCGCGCCTCTACACGACGACCTACGAGCTCACGCGCTCCTTCGGCTGGGACCTGAAGAACGACTTCACGCTGGCCGCGAGCATCAACCGCGCCGTCTACCAGATCAACGCGCCTCCCACGACCGACGCCCAGACGGTGACCGACTTCGTCTCGCAGGCGGTGCCCGTCAGCGACACGCGGGTCGGGCCCTCGCTCCAGTACCACACGTACCAGCGGCGCTTCGTCCGCGTGATCGACTTCGACACGCTCGCGCTCCAGGAGGACTACCGGCTCGGGCACGACATCGTCGCCCGCGTCTATCCGAGCTTCCGCGCGATCGGCTCGACGCGCGACGTCGTCGGCTTCTACGGCGCCGCGCAGTACTCGTGGGCGCTCCGCGACGGGCTCTTTCGCGTCGCCTTCCAGTCGACCACCGAGCAGCAGGTCTCCTCGGCGAACCGGCCGGCCTGGTGCGGCGGGTCGGGGGCCTGCACGTCGGACGCGTCGATCCAGCCCTTCGCGCACCTCGTCACGCCGACCATCGCCGGCCTCGGCCGCATCGTGCTCGACGGCACCTTCCTCTACCGGTGGCGCAACTACCTCAACCAGACGAACATCCTCGGCGGGGACGACCGGCTGCGCGGCTTCCCGACGAACTTCTTCGTGGGCGCCAACGTCCTCTCCTACAACGTCGAGGCGCGGTCACGCCCGGTGGAGATCCTCTCGTGCGAGGTGGCCGGGGTCGCGTTCTACGACGTGGGCGACGCGTACACCGCGTCGTCGCAGTTCCAGCCGTACCAGTCGGTGGGCGTCGGGCTGCGCGCGCTCTTTCCCTGGCTCGACCGCACCGTCTTCCGGGCCGACATCGGCTTCCCGCTCTACCGGCCGCTCGACCCGACGACGGGCGCGCCCATCGCGCCCTATTCGTTCCTCATCTCGTTCACCCAGGCCTTCGTGACCCCCACCGTCGCGCCGACGCCGGTGCTCTCCACGGGGCAGGGGCCGGACGCGCCGTAGCCTCGAAGCGGGGCCGGGGGCCGCCCCCGTTCCGGAGGCGGGCCCCTGTCCCTGGTTGTCGTCACCACTGTCCTAGCTGGTGTGCGGTGCCGTCCCGCCCGTCGCCGTGCCCGTGGTGGGCGCGGCGGTGGGGGCGGTAGGAGCCGGCACGACGGGCGCTCCGGCCACGATGGGAGTCACCACGACACCGGTGACGGTGCCCTTGATTCCCTTCTTGGCCTTCGCGCTCTTCGTGCCCCGCGCCTCGCGAGTTGCCTCGCGCTTCGCGGCCGCAGCGGCCTTCTGCTCGACCGTCAGGGGAGTCGCCGACTTCTTCGGGGCTACCTCGAAGTCGGCGAGGACATCCGCCTGAGTACCGAACTGGACCCGGACGAACTGCACGAACGCGCTCATGAACGCGAGCAGTGCAGGCGCCTTTGCCTGTTCGGCCGCGACCTTGACCGTGGTCGTCGCCCGAGCCGCGTTCACGGCCGCGCGCAGATCGACGAGCTCCTGGAGCTCGCTGGTGACCTGCGCCGCCGTGAACGTGCCCCCCGCGAACGTCATGCTCACGTTCGCGAGGTGCTTCTGGATCCCGACGATGAGACTACTCGCCTGATCCGCTGCCATTTCCTTTCCCTTCTTCGCCATTCTCAATCACCTCCTCTCCGAGTCGGCGCTCCGGGATCCATTCCCGGCGGGGTGCTTCACGCCTTTCTCGGGGGGCTGACGACAAGGGGGTCGAAAACTGACGATTTATTTTCGACAATCGTGCTGAGGCGCGCGGAGGCCCTGTCATTCCCATGGGTTGCGCCCGCGTCCCCGCCGGTCGGAGGGCCGTCCCCGACGCATCCCGCGTGTCCCCCCATGGGTCGGGTCGCCGTCCCCGACGCATCGCATGTGTCCCCCCATGGGTCGAGTCGCCATCCCCAGCGGTCGGCCTCGGGCAACCCCAGGGTTGGCCTCGTGCAACCCATAGGTCGGCCTCGTGCAACCCATAGGTCGGCCTCGCGCAACCCATAGGTCGGCCTCGTGCAACCCATGCGTTGGCCTCGTGCAACCCATAGGTTGGCCTCGTGCAACCCATAGGTTGGCCTCGTGCAACCCCAGGGTTGGCCTCGTGCAACCCCAGGGTTGGCCTCATTCAACCCATGGGTCGACGGGGGCCCTTCCAGCGAATGCACGAGGTCATCCTCCCCATAGCAGACGTCCGACCCACGCCATGGCCTGCCCCCTCCTGCGGGTTGCCCTCTCCCGTCGTGGCGTATCCCGCCGTCCGACCGCGCGAGCCGGCGGGGCATAGAGAGAGTGGAGAAACAGGGAGGGAAGGAGAGGAGGAGGGAACCCACTCTCTTGATTCTTCCCTCCTTCTCTCCTTCTCTCCCTGTCTCTCTCTCTCCCGCCTCGGCCGTCAGTGCTTCGTCACGCTCCGCACGATGGCCGGCACTCCGCCCTTGGGGCGCAGGGTCGCGAAGGCGTCGGCGGCGATGTCGCGGTGCGGGTCGATCTCGAACCGGAGGTTGCGCATGAGGGTCGCCAGCACGATGGGGCCCTCCATGAGGGCAAAGTGATTCCCGATGCAGACGCGCGGACCCACCCCGAAGGGGATCCACGCGGACTTGTGGCGCGCGGCCTCGCGCTCCGGGAGGAAGCGGTCCGGATCGAAGCGCTCGGGCTCGGGCCACACGCGCGCCGAGTGGTGGATGCCGTAGGGGTTCACGAAGACGAGGACGCGCGCGGGGAGCGGCTCTCCCTGGATGGTCACCGGCTCGAGCGCGCGCCGCCCGAGGACGACGAGCGGCGGGTACATGCGCAGCGCCTCCTTGAAGACGCGCGTCGTGTAGGCGAGCCGGTCCGGCGCGAAGCTCGTGGGCCCCTCGGGGCCGAAGGCGTCGGCCTCCGCCTGCACCCGGGTGCGTGCCTCGGGGTTTCGCGCCAGGAGGTAGA
>JBEKGQ010000231.1:0-9404 GCA_050012715.1 Polyangiaceae bacterium | reverse complement strand
AAATGACCCGCCGGAGGCCCTGGGGTCAACCTGGGGACGGGGCGGATGTGTGCGATGTTGCTGTCTCAGCTGCAGGGTTCCAGCAAAGGCGTGACGACCGCCCACGCCTGGTTCCACCCGGTCCGCCGGTCGTTCGACCGACTGGAATCGTGATTCGAGCCGGTCGAACCGCGATTCGAGCCGGTCGAACCGTGATTCGAGCCGGTCGAACCGCGATTCGAGCCGGTCGAACCGCGATTCGAGCCGGTGCGACCGTCGTTCCACGCGGTCCGCCCGTCGTTCGAGCGGCCGGAATGGCGATTCGAGCCGGTCGAGCCGCGACTCGAGCCCGTCGGACGGCGTCTCGACCTGGTCGGACCGCGATTCGAGCCCGTCCGCCCGTCGTTCGACGGAGTGGAGTCTCGATCCGAGCCGGTCGGTTCGCGATTCCTCGCGGTCGAGCCGCAATCCGATCGTCGCTGCGTGATGCCCTGAAGGCAAGGGGCGTCACGCCGTCGAGCCTCTTCGCATCCAGAGCCCGTACACCAGCGCCGACGTGAGCGTGCCCGAGAACCACGCCGCGTCGTAGAGCCAGTGGAGGGCCGGCACGATGAGGCCGATCCACGCGACGAAGCAGCCGGCGACGGTCGCGACGACGGCGGCCCAGTTCGTCCCGAGGGGCGAGCCGTAGGAGTACACGCCGTCGCGGCGGTAGAGGTCCGCGAGGACGAGCTTCTTCCGGCGCACGATCCAGTAGTCGCAGATGAGGACCCCGGCGATCGAGCCGAGACCGCCCGAGTACCCGAGGAGCCAGCCGTTGATGTAGCGGTCGCTGTTCTCGAGGAGCTTCCACGGCATCATCAGCGTCGCGAGGAAGCCCGTGATGAGGCCCCCGGTGCGGAAGGAGATGCGGCTCGGGGCGAGGTTCGAGAAGTCGTTCGCGGGGGAGACGACGTTGGCGGCGATGTTCATCGCGAGCGTCGCGACGACCGCGGTGAGCTCGGCCACCGCGACGAGGGCGCGCGAGTCGAGCTTCGCGCCGAGGTCGATGGGGTCCCACACCGCCTCGCCGAAGACGATGGCGCTGGCGCTCGTGATGAAGACGCCCATCGCGGCGAAGAGGGTCATCGTCGTCGGCAGCGCGACGACCTGGCCGATCACCTGCTCGCGCTGCGAGCGCCCGTAGCGCGTGAAGTCCGGCATGTTGAGCGAGAGCGTCGCCCAGAAGCCGACCATCGCGGTCACGCTCGGGACGAAGACGCGGAGGAAGTCCCCCGTCGTGGCGAAGCTCGAGTGCACCGCGACGATGCTCCCGAGGCCGCCTTCGCCGCTCATCGCGCTCGCGCGCCGCAAGATCCACACGAGGAGCAGCGTCGTCATCACGAGCACGTAGGGCGCCGCCCAGCTCTCGACCCGGCGGAGCAGCTCCATGCCGCGGTAGACGATGACGATGTTGATCGACCAGAAGACCGCGTAGCAGAGCCACTGCGTCGGCAGGTAGCCGCCGAGCTTCGCGGCGCCGAGCGCCGTCGGCCACCCGGCCCAGAGCGACTCGAGGAAGCGGTCGAGCGCGTGCCCGCCGATCCAGCACTGGATGCCGAACCAGCCGCACGCCACGATGGCGCGCATGATCGCGGGCACGTTCGCGCCGAAGACGCCGTAGGCGGCGCGCGCGAAGACGGGGAAGGGAATGCCGTACTTCGTCCCCGGGTGCGAGTTGAGGAGGATGGGGACGAGGACGATCGTGTTGCCGGCGAGGATGGTGACGATGGCCTGGCCCCAGCTCATGCCGAGCTTGATGAGCCCCGCCGCCATCATGTAGGTCGGGATGCAGTGGGCGAGGCTCACCCACAGCGCCGCGAACGCGTAGGTGGTCCACGTGCGCTGGTCGACGCGCGTCGGCGCCAGGTCCTCGTTGAAGAGGCGCGGGTCGCGCAACGCGACGTCCGCCACCCCCGCCGCCAGCTCCACCCGTCCGTCCGCGTGCTCGATCTGCTGCTCGGCCCCGGCCATCGAGCGCGCTTCGTACCACAGGCGGCACGGAAGCTGCTGAACGTCCTCTCGTCCGGAGGATGGCCATGAAGCGTCTCGATCGCATGTTCCTCGTTGCCTCGCTGCTCGCAGGGGGCGCCGTGGCGGCTCGTCCCGCGCTCGCCGACACCACGCCGCGGCCCGGCGAGACGCCGACGCCGAGCGACGCTGCGGCAGCGGGAAAGAGCGCCCCGTACGACCTCTTCGGCACGAAGGGGACGCGGTCCCTCGGCTTCGCGCTGGACATCGGCGCGGCCAACTCGGGGCTGCCGGATCGGCCGCTCGGCATGGGCGGGCAGGTGGCGCTCGACAGCTTCGTCCTCGACCGCGTCTCGATCGGCGGCCAGTTCGGCTTCCAGTACGCGACCGTCGACGGCTCCTTCTACAACGTGGGCGGCGGTCCTCGGCTGGGCTACGCGCTGCGCCTCGGGGACAAGCTGGTGCTCTGGCCGATGCTGACGCTCACCTACGACGCGGGCACGGTGCCCACGCCGTCGACCGGAGGCTCCGCGTCGCTGCAGGACCTGCGCGTCGGCGGCTACGCGCCGCTCGTCATCACGATGGGCGGCCAGGTGGCCTTCGAGATGGGCCCCGTGGCGAGCACGGACCTCTGGCGCTCGGTGGCGGGACAGGACGCCGCGCGGATGGACCTCATCGGCCTCCGCACGGGGCTAGTGGGCTGGTTTTGATCGGCGACCCCTCGCGCACGTGCGGGCCCTCGTCAGGGTGCGAAGCGAGCGACCATTTCGGCGGCGAAGCGGCGGAGATCGTGGACGTGGTGGGTGGCGATGGCCTCGACGATGTTCGAGTCGACGGTCTCGTAGGAATGGACAGCGACGTTCCGGAAGCCCATCGCCGCCCGTAGCTTGCCCGCGAGAGCCGCGTCGATGACGCCGTGCTTCTCGAGCAGCGTGAACGCCGCGGCGACCGAATCGGGCAGGCCGAGCTCCTCGGCCGAGACGATGTGGACGGCGAGGTCGGCTGCGGCTTGCACCGCGCGGGTCACATTGAGGACCACGATGTCCTCCACGTCGATGGGCAACAGCGCGCCCGCGGCGCGTCCGCGGACCTCGGCGACGCGAGCGATGCATCGCTCGATCGTCGCCGCCTTGGCGAGGACGACGTCACGCTCGACCATTCGCCAGCCTCGTCCGGAGAAGCTTCTCGGCCGGGCGTCGCAGGATCATGACGTCTTCGTATCGCCCCGGGAGGGCGGAGAGGAAGCGGACGCGATGCCGGGGGTCTCGATCGACGACCAGTCGTCCGTGCCGCAAGGCTTGCATGGCCAGCACCGGTGAGGCGCTCTCGAGATCGACGAGATCGACGGGGCGTCGGAGGAGCTCGGCGACCCGCTCGCGCGCGGCGAGAAGCGTGGACGACGACGGGCGCGCCGCGAAGAGGGCGGCGAGATCGACGTCCGAGCGCGGCGTGGCCGTGCCCGCCGCCTCGGAGCCGAAGAGCCACAGGGCATCCAGCCCCGCGAGCCCGTGGAGCGCGGCCTCGATCCGTGCCAGCTGCGCCTCCGAGAGCATCGCCCCCCGAAACGTAGCATGTGGTCGAAGAGCCAGGTCGCTCGTGGTCCCGAGCTATGGCCGCCGCCCGAACATCCGCAGCACGCCGTTCCACATGCGCTTCAAGCGGAGCGAGAACCGGTCGAGCCCGCGCCGGAAGCCGCTCTTCGCGAGCACGGTGTGCCCGCGGCGGGCCATCTGGGTCGACCCGGCGGCAGGGTGGAAGCCGTAAACCGCGTAGAGGTCGATGAGGTCCTGCACGAGCAGGCTGATGCCGCGCGTCTCGACGTCGTGCGCCTGGCAGTAGCTGTCGGGTTTGCTGCGGATCATGCACTTCGCGATGACCTTCATCACGTGCGGCTCGATGAGGTCCCCGTTGCCGTCGAGGTAGTGCTTGTAGGTGAAGAACCGGTCCGCCGGCGCCACGACGCCGCCGCCGGGGGCCTGCTTGGGCGCGCGGAGCGAGTCGATGATGCCGTACTCGTGGGCGAGGTAGCCGTCGATGGTGTTCGTCTCGTCCGGCGTCTCGTACTCGATGAACTTGTGGAACGCGTCGTAGAGCGTCTTCGGGTTCGCGTACGCGCCGCTCGACAGGTAGTAGAACATCGCGCCGAGCGAGTAGATGTCCGCGGGGCGACCGACGCTCTTCCGGATCTTCGCCCGCACGTTCACCTCGCTCGGCTCGCGGTACGGCCGGTCGAGGACGAGGCGCTTCTTCGCGCGGTCGGCGTAGAGGACCATGTACTCGTCGCCGCGGTTGAAGAGCGAGAAGGAGTCGTTCTTCGCGATCTGGATGTAGAAGTCCTCGAAGAACTCCACCTCGGGCGAGCCCTGCACCACGTTGACGAGGAGCTCGAGGACGTTCGTCTCCTGCTCCGGGCTCTGGAAGAAGAGCGTGCCGGGGACGCTCTTCAGCGACGTCATCTGGAAGTTCACGTCGTCGTCGTGCAGCTTGGCGACGTTGAAGTCGGCGAGGCGCACCTCGAGGGTCGAGCCGCGGAGCGTCGTGTCGGGGAGGCCGATGAGGACGTTGGCCGGCTTGATGTCGCGGTGGCAGACGTTCTTCACGAGGTGCGCGTACTCGATCGCGCTCGCCACCGGGATGATGTAGTCGAGCACGCGGAAGAGCCGCTCGCGCATGTCGTACGAGAGGAGGTCCTCCCGCTTGTTCCGCGCCCGCGCGCCCTTCAGCCGCTCCTCGAGCGACATGTCGAGGCGCTCGAGGATGACGAAGTCGTTCTCGACCTTGTCGCGGATGACCTGCGGGACGAACTCGGGGTCGTCGCTCTCGCCCGACGCGTGGAGGCCGACGATGTTCGGGTGGCCCTGCACCCGCTCGAGGAGCTCCTTCTCGATCTGGAAGCGCATGCGATCTTCGTCGGTCACGCCCTTCTGCAGGATCTTGATGACCACGTACCGCCGGAAGTCCGTCTTCGACTCGAGCCAGCGCTCCTCGCCGAGGTACGCCTTGGCGAAGCGCCCGCTGCCCACCTCGACCGGGGAGCCGCGCGCGTCGAGGACGAAGGCGTAGGCACGCGAGCGCACCACGTGCGCGGCGGCGGCGCGCATGTCGCGCGGCAGCTCGGCGCGGAGGCTCACCGCCTGGAGGTGCGACGCCGGGTACTGCCCGCTGGGCGACAGACCGGGCGCGAAGGTCGGCGCAGGCGCGTGGCCCAGGCCGGGCGGTGGCGACAAGCCTGGCGGGACCGGAAGCGAGGGCGGGATGGGCAGGGAGCGCGGCTTGCTCGGCGGCGTCGGCGAGGGAATCACGGGCACGGCGAGCCCGCCGGGCACCGGAAACGCATGCGGTGCGGTCGAAGGGTGCGCCACCTCGGCCGCCTTCTGCGCCTCGGCCACGAGCTCGGCGGTGTTGAAGGCGGAGGTGGGCGTGGGAGGGGCGAGGGGGCTCCTCGGAGCGTCCGACAGCGCTCGTTCCTGCACCGTCGGCACCGACGACTCACTCGGCGGCGAAACGGGGGGCGGCACGTGGCGCTGACTCACCGGGGACCATTCTCCCAGGAAATCAGGCGCGGCGGCAAATCACGATGAGCTCGCGGTCCGGCCCGAGCTCCACGGCGAGCGCATGATGTCCCTGCGGAAAAGGTACCACGAGCTCCCCGCGCCCCACCGGGAAGACGCGCGACTGCCCGCGCACCGCGCCGAAGGTCCACGCCAGTGTGCCGAGGGTCTCTTTCTGCGTCGAGACGAGGTCGGCCGTGCCGTCGACGTCGGCGACGAGCGCCGGGCTCACGGTGGCGCCCGATCGACGCACGAAGCAGTTGAGGCCCTTGAGGTTCACGCGGAGCTGCTCGCGCGCCGGTAGCAGCGTGATGCGGAAGCGCACGTCGCCTCCGGTCGTTCCCTTGGCGCCGGTGGGCACCGAGAGATCGAGCCGCTCGTGCGTCTCCACGATGCGCACGCGGCGACCGGCGACGTCGAGCCACCGCTCCGGCGGCGCGACGGACTGAGGGCCCCGGTCGGACTCGAAGGTGGCCTCGACGGTGATCGAGTCGACCGGCTTGCGCACCGGGGGCAGCGAGGGGACGCCGCCGGAGTGGGCGATCGGGGAGGGGAGGGTGGCGCGCGGCGTGCCGAAGGCGTGGGAGAGCGCCTCGTAGAAGTCGAAGGGCGACTGCGTGCGCACGCGCGGGTCGGCGCGGAGCGCGTCGGCGAGGACGCGGGCGATCTCGGGCGCCAGCGGGTGGAGGGCGAGCCGCTCGTGGACGTAGGCGTCGCTCTTGGCGCGGTCGGTGAACGTCGCGGTCACGTCGGGGACCTCGAAGAGCGGCCGGCCCTGGAGCATGAAGGCGACCACGAGCCCGAGCGCATAGACGTCGGTGTAGGGTCCCTCGTCCTCGTCCTTGAGCTGTTCGGGAGCGGCCCAGCGCGGCGAGAAGAGCGGCACCGCGGGGAGGATCTGCAGCGTGTCCTCGGCCTCGCCGTCCCTGGGCTTGCGGCGGATGGCGCGCGCGATCCCGAAGTCCGCGAGCTTGGGCATGAGCACGTCGCCGACGCGCGAGAAGAGGATGTTCGACGGCTTGATGTCGCGATGCAGGATGTCGACCGCGTGGGCCTCCGCGACGGCGCCCGCCACGCGGTCGAGGATGGCGAGGATCTCCACCGGCCGAAGCACCCCACGCGCGCGCACGTAGGTCTCGAGGTTCCCGCCGTCGAGGAACTCGCTGATCTGGAAGGGCCGGGGTGCGATCTCGTCCTCCTCGTCGAGGGTCAGGAAGCCGAAGTCGTAGATGCGGAGCGTGTTCGGGTGCGCCAGCTTGGAGAGCGAGCGCGCCTCCTGGAGGAAGTGCGTGTAGGTCGCCTGGTAGATGACCCCGCCGCTGCCGGAGCCCTCGATGACGTTGCGCAGCAGCTTGACGCACACCACCCGATCGAGCCGCGAGTCGTGCGCGCGGTAGATGGTGGCCATCCCGCCACCGCCGATGTGGTCGATGATCGTGTACCGCTCGAGAAGGTTGAGGCCCTCGCTGAGCTCCGGAGCTTCGCGGCCGGACATACCCACGTTCAGTCTACGAGAGGATGAACAGGGAGAGGAGGAGAGAAGGAGGTTTGTAGGGGACGCGCGCTCTCAGGTCTTCCAGGTCTTCGCCGGGAGCAGCCTGCCTCGGCTCTCCGCGACACCCGCCACCGGCTTGTGCAGCACGATCTTGCGGCCCGCCTCGCGGCCGTGGGCCCACGCGTCGGTGCGGCGCTGGCCGGTGTGGCGGACGTGGCGGACGTAGGGGTGGCGACGACGGAAGTATCCGGAGAGATCGGCGTCCTTCACCCACACGAGCCCCTCGCTGCGGCTCGCCTTCTCCTGCTTCGCGAGCTTGTCGGCGAAACCGACCATGGCGCCGGCGAGGAACGTGCGCCGGTCGCGGTTCGTGCGGATGCCGCGCGCCTTGCGGTGGTCGCGCCAGAGGCGCTCGGCGGTCTCGTGGAGGAAGCCGTGCACGTACTCGGCGATCGCGAGGTTCGACGGCGAGCCGCAGATCTCGAGCACGCTCCCGCGCTTGCCCTCGACGGGCCGGTAGGCCGGGACCCAGATGGCCTCGACGAAGAAGTGCATCCCGAGGATCATCGCGACGACGCGCTCGTGCTCCGCCACGCGGCCGGAGGGCTTGCCGAGGTGGAGGTGCCGGTACTCGCGCGCGGACGGGGAGCGGGCGACCTCGAGGTTGTGCTTGAGCATGAGGCGCTGCGCCGCGGCCATCGCCGCTTCGGCCTCGTGCTGGTTGGTGCTCTCGGCGAGGGCGAGGAGGCGAGCGATCCGCTCGACGATCTTGTCGTCGCTGTCGCTGGGCCTCGCCGTCTCGGGCATGCCCGAGGCGCGGGCGTCGACGCCGAGGCGGGCGCACGTCTCCTGGAAGGCCCTGCCGTGAGGGGTCTGGGACGTCTCGCCGAGCACCTCGTGGACGTACTGGTGGGCCATCTCGTGCTTGAGCACCTCGACCACCGTGGACCAGGGCTGCTCGAGCAGGAGCGGCCGGGACATCTCGATCGTGCGCGTCGCCGGCGTCCAGCGCCCCAGCGTGTGGCGCGTCAGGACCAGCTCGATGACCGGGGCCTTCAGGCTGGAGCGGAAGAACGCCTCGTTCATCTGCCACCACGTCCCGCGGAGCTCGCGCACGAGGGCCGCCTCGAGCGCGGCGGTCAGCTGGGGGTCGCGGTCGGGCGGGCGTCTCATGGCCGCTGGTCCGGCATCGGGCGGCCGTCCTCGTCGACGATGCGCTGGCCGTCGGCGTCGACGGCAGTCGCGCAGGGGTACGCCTCCGCTCGCGGAGGGGCCGGCTCGATGAACATCGGCTGCACGAGCCAGCGCTGGCCCGCGTTCGCGTAGGCGTTGCACATGAGCTGCACGCGGTGGCGGTCGATCACGAGCTTGAGGTCGGTCGCGTCCTGCACGAAGGCGACGTCGGTGTCGGAGTCGCCGGCGGCGAAGACCTGGCGGTGAGCGGCATCGGCGAGGGGCTGCTTCGGGCGCTGGGAGTCGAGGGGCTGGCGGAAGATGACCTCGTTGATGAAGCAGCGCTTGCCCTGGTTGTACGTGATGACCGAACCGGCGCGCGCGTCGCCGCAGGGCTCGAGGTCGTAGCCGAGGCGCCCGTCCGCGCCCGCGACGCTGCGGATCCCGATGACGTGGTCGCGCTCGATGCCCACCTCGTGAGCGACCACCTCGGTCACGTTCTGCGGCGACGCGGAGACGACCCACACGTCGAACCCGTCCGTCTGCAGCGCGCCGACGAGGTCGTGCATCGTCGGGTAGATGCGGACGTAGGCGGTGACGCCGGCGTGCGCGCCGATGGTCTGCGTCGCGCCGAGCGGGGCGGCGGCGGCCTCCGCGTAGGCGTCGTGCGTGAAGGCGGCGATCTCGGCGGGGGTGTGCCCGGCGAGGAGGCGCGCGAGCCAGGCATAGCCTTCGTTCGTGGTGAGCGTGATGGGGCGCGTCCACGCGGGCGCGCCGGCGGGCGTCTTGCCGGCGTCGTAGATGGCGTAGAGCGTGTCGGTGCAGGCGATACTCTCGCGCGTCGCGAGGGGCTTGCCCGGCTCGCCGGCGGCGTCGCAGGCGGCGTTGAGGGCGGCGCGGGCGGCGGGGGTGAGGGCGGGGCTCGTGGCGGCCCAGTCGCGTGCGGGGGGCTGAAGGACGAGGTCGTGCCGGAGCATCCACGCCATCGTCGCGTCGCCGATGTCGTTGCGCATCATCGTGTTGTCCCAGTCGAACGTCGCGACGGGCTTGTGCGCCGGGTCGTAGCCGGGGCTGCCGGCGCCGCGCGAGGAGAGGAGCGCGTCGAGGCGGGCGCGGTTCTGCGAGAGCCAGCCCGGGAGCGAAGGGTCGAGGAGGCGCTTCGCGACGGGCAGTCGTGGGGGAGGCAACGGAGGGGG
>JBEKGQ010000230.1:0-11867 GCA_050012715.1 Polyangiaceae bacterium | reverse complement strand
CGGCGCAGGCACGGGGGGCGGGGGAGGAGGCGGCACGGGCGGAAGCGCGGACGGGACGGCCGGCGGCGGCGGGGGCTCGCCCTGCGCACGCGCGACCGCCGGAGCGAGCAGCGATGCGAGGATCGAGAGGGTGAAGCCGTGTCGGCGGACGCGAGTCATCGGGGCGATCTCCGGGTACGGGGGCGCACGCCTCTGCGGGGCATGGAGCCGCCGTAGAAGCGAGGTGGGCTGGAAGCTAGACCCTCGGAGATCAAGGCGACGTAAAGACGGGACCTCGCGGCATTAAGATTTGATCAAGACGAAATACTGCCGACCGGCGCACGAGATGAACACCGCGTGGCGTAGATTCGGACGTCAGGACGCTCGTGCGCCTCTCTCCCCGCAGACGGCTGGCTCGGCTCGCCCGCTTGACGTTCGGGCTGACGCTCGGCGGCGTCGCCGGCGCACCCCGATCCGTCCAGGCCGACGCGTTGCCGAATGGCCAGGATCAGGCCCACCCGTGCCGCCCGACCATCTCCTGCACGGCCGACCTCGTCGCTCCGGGGACCTTCGAGGCCGAGATCGGCGGCGCGGTCTCCGGCGCGACGACCGGTCACGTCGCTTCGTTCCCCCTCCTGCTCAAGCAAACGCTCACGAGGTTCCTGCAGATCCAGGTGGGCTCGAACGGATACTCCGTCGCCACCGACTCCTCGTCGGCGTCGCAGCTTCGCTACGTGGACAACGTCTTCGTCGGTCCCAAGGTTCACCTGCGGGATCAAGGGGACGGGTGGCCCTCTCTTGCCCTGTCGGCGGTGGCGAGCATCCCGGCGTTTCAGGCGGACGGCGTGACCCGCGAGGACGACGTGTTCCTGACCGCCTACGCGAGCGAGGACGTCGGGGTCGTGCACGTCGACTGGAACGTCGGTGCCGACGTCTGGCGCGTCGAGCAGGCGCCCGCGACGCAGGCGTTCACGGCGCTCGCGCTGTCCGTCTCGCCGGTGCAGCCCCTGGGGCTCGCGGTCGAGGGGTACTATTTCTCGGAGGCGGCGCCGGTCGCGCCCCACGATGGCGGCGTTCGCGTCGCGATGAGCGTCGCGCCCCGCTCCTGGCTCGTCGCGGACCTCGGGGGCGACGCAGGCTTCTTCCCGTCGACGCGCGCCTACACGTTCTTCTTCGGAATGACGGTGATCCCGGCCGTACTCTGGCGCCCGGAGGCGCCCACCCCATGAGCGATCCTCCTCGCGCCCGTCCGCCCATGCGGACCCACCCGCAGGTCGTGTCCGTGGTCAGTGATCGTCCCCACGAGGGACCGCGCAAGCGATCCTTCTGGGACGTCGTCTTCGGGCGCCGCCTCGCCTCGGCCGAGGAGGACGAACAGAAGATCGGTCCGCTCGCGGGCGTCGCGGTGCTCGGCCTCGACGCTCTGTCTTCGGCCGCCTACGGGCCCGAGGCCGCGCTGACCCTGCTCCTCCCGCTCGGCGCTCTCGGGCTGGCGCGCGTCGTCCCGATCACCGCCATCATCATCGCGGTCCTGCTCATCGTGTACTTCTCGTACCGGCAGACCATCGGCGCGTACCCGAACGGCGGCGGCTCCTACACGGTCGCGAAGGAGAACCTCGGACAGGGGTGGGCGCTGCTCGCCGGGGCGGCGCTCGCCCTCGACTACATCCTGAACGTCGCGGTGGGTATCTCGGCGGGGGTCGGGGCTCTGGTCTCGGCGATCCCCGTCCTTCTGCCGCACACGCTCGCGGTCTGCCTCGTCATCCTCGCGCTCCTCACCCTCGTCAACCTGCGAGGAACGCGCGAGTCGGGGATCACGTTCCTGCTCCCGACGTATCTCTTCGTCGCGGCGCTCGGCGTCATCATCATCCTCGGGGGAATCAAGACGGCGATGGCGGGCGGGCATCCCGTGTCCGTCGCGCCCCCGGCGGCCCTCGCGGCCTCGACCGAAGCGGGCGGTCTCTGGATCCTGATGCGCGCCTTCGCGAGCGGATGCACCGCGATGACCGGGGTCGAGGCGGTCAGCAACGGCGTGCCCATCTTCAAGCCGCCGACGATCCGCCACGCCGAGCGGACGCTCACGATCATCATCGGCATCCTCGTGATCCTCCTCGGTGGGATCGCCTACCTTTGTTCCGCCTACGGAATCGGGGCGACCGATCCTGGCTCGGACGGCTACCAGAGCATCCTCTCGCAGCTCACGGGGGCCGTCCTCGGCCGAGGCATTCCTTACTACGTCACGATGGGCTCGGTCGTCGCCGTGCTCGCCCTGTCCGCGAATACGAGCTTCGCCGACTTCCCGCGGCTCTGCCGGGTCATCGCGCTCGACCGGTTTCTACCCGACACCTTCGCGGTCCGCGGCCGTCGGCTCGTCTTCTCGTATGGCGTCGTCGTCCTGACCCTCTTCTCGGGGGTGCTCCTCGTCGTCTTCGGCGGTGTCACGGATCGCCTCATCCCGCTCTTCGCGATCGGTGCGGCACTCGCTGTGGGTCAACGCCCTGGGAGCCGTCGCGACCGGCGTGACGCTGGTGGTCGTCGTCGTGTCGAAGTTCGTCGAGGGCGCGTGGCTCGCCGTCCTGGTGGTCCCGCTCGTCGTCCTCACCTTCCGGCGCATCAACCGCCACTACACGCGGGTCGCCGCGCAGGTGGCCGACGAACAGCCGCTCGTCCTGTCCGAGACGCACGCGCCCATCGTGGTCGTGCCCGTCCAGTCGTGGAGCAAGCTGACGAGCCGGGGTCTGCGCTTCGCGCTGGAGCTCTCCAACGATGTGCGGGCGATCCACATCCTCACCCAGGACAGCACGATCTCCGAGCTGACGGCGGTCTGGGAGGAGCTCGTCGGTGGCCCCGCGCGCGCCGCCGGTCTCCCCGTGCCTCAGCTCGTCCTGCGCAAGTCGACCTACCGGCAGTTCTTCGCCCCCCTCATCGACTACGTCGAGCACCTTCGCGACGGGCATACCGACTGCGACATCGTCGTCATCGTGCCGGACCTCGTCGTGACCCGCTGGTACCACGCGTTCCTGCACAACAACCGCGGAGCGGTGCTCCGCGCTCTCCTCCGGCTGCGCGGAGGACCCCGGGTCGTCGTGGTCAACGTGCCCTTCTACGTCGACGACTGATCTAGTTGGTGGTGCCGACGCCCGCGAAGCGCTTCGCGCGCGCGAGCACCTCCCGCGCCGTGGGTGCGTCGTCCGTCTGCACGCGGACGACGAAGCCGTCCTTCTCGGAGTCGACGTCGATGTCCAGCCACTGGCTGGCCACGGCGTAGGGGTCGTCGACCGCCGGCGGGGTCGAGCCCAGGAGGGAACGCGATTCGTGGCACTCGAGGCTCCGCGCGATGGACTCGCGTGAGAGGGCCGCGATTGGCTTCAAGTGGATGCGAGCACCGCGCAAGCGCGCCTGGCGGTCTCCCGGCCCCGACTGCACGTAGGAGTACGCGGGCTCCACCGAGTCGATGGCCGCCGGAGACAGCAGCGTCGCCGCCGACTCGTCGGTGAACCCCTGGCAGCGCGGAGCGACTTCGCGGGCGTGGTCGGCGGGGGTCCGCGTATCCGGCACGAAGAAGTGGCACCCCGAGAGGACGCAGAGGACCACCATTCGCGGGCGCATCGAAGCGAGAGCCTCATACCACGCCCCCGCCGTTCGGCCGGAACGACTTGAGCGCG
The DNA here is from genome assembly GCA_050012715.1 of Polyangiaceae bacterium. Taxonomy (GTDB): domain Bacteria; phylum Myxococcota_A; class Polyangia; order Polyangiales; family Polyangiaceae; genus Palsa-1150. The sequence continues at coordinate 8,223 of JBEKGQ010000230.1, read as the reverse complement.
GGTCCTGCCGCCCGTACAACCGCGGCATGGCGGATCCTCGTCGGGTGAAGCTCCCTTCGCAGCGCGACGTCAACCTGTGGCGGATCCCGTTGCGAGTCTCGCTCGCGGCGATCGCCTTGTTCGGCGTCACGATGATCCCCGACGTCCTCGACAAATACGGCCTCATCCGCATCCCGTCGTGGCTGACCATGGGCAGCATCGACGACGCGCGCGCCATCCTGTCGGCGATGCTGGGGGCCGTCGCGACGGTCCTGGCCCTGATCTTCTCCGTCGCGCTGCTGGTCCTGTCGATGGTCGCGACGCTGTTCGGGCCGCGGCTCCTCTATCGCTTCCTGCAGGACTGGGTGACGCAGGTCACCATCGGCGTCTTCATGGGGACGTTCATCTTCGTCTGCCTGTGTTTCCTGGTCACCCATCAGGACGCCGATTCGCGTTTCGTCCCGCAGATCTCGCTCATCACGAGCTGGGCTCTCGTCGTCGGCAGCTTCGCGTTCCTCGTCTACTACAGCCACCGCATCGCGACGTCGATCCAGAACCCCGACATGATCGCGCGCGTGGTGGACGACCTTTATCCGTCGGTCCTCGGCGCGCACCAGCGCGTCGCCGGCGAGGGGACCGGCGAGTCACCGGAGGACGCCGTCATCCTGCGGCGCGCGGAGACCGGCGCCAGCGTCCCGTGCCCGAAGAGCGGCTACCTGCAGCACCTCGCCCACGGGGCGCTGGTCGTCGCCGCGCGCGAGGTGGGAGCGCTCGTCGTCCTCCGGTTCCGTCCGGGTCAGTTCGTGTTGCAGGGCGAGGTCATCGCGTCGATCGTTCCGGCGTCGAAGGCGCCTCGACTGGCGGCGGCGATCGATCGCAACGTTGCGATCGGCCGTCATCGGACGTTGACGCAAGACAGCGAGTTCGCGATCGCCCAGGTCGTCGAGATCGCCATTCGCGCCCTCAGCCCGGCGGTGAACGATACGTTCACCGGTGTCGCGTGCGTCGACTGGCTCGCCGATGCGCTCCTCACGCTCGCCGAACGCCCGCCGCCCGACGGGCGCTGGTTCGACACGACCGGTGAGCTCCGGGTCTGGATGCCGACCGTCCGGCTCGAGCGCCTCGTCAAGCTCGCCTTCGACCAGATCCGACAGGCGTCCGCGACGAACCCCGCCGTCCTCATCCGGCAGCTCGACGTCATCCGCCGCCTCGGACCGCGGATGACGGAGGCGGCGCGCCGTGCCCTCGGCGATCAGGCCGAGGCCATCCACGAAACGGCCCCGGGTCTCGTCGCGCTCGACCGCCGCGATCTGGATGCGGCTTACGAGCGGGCGCGCGCGGCCTTGTAGTCCTGGGTTAGAGATCGAGCTGTATCCCGATCTCGATGACCTGCCGCGGCGGAATGTGGAAGTGCCGGTCGGCCGTCACCGCGTTTCGCTGCAGGTAGCTGAAGAGACTCTCGGCGAACGACCCCATGGCCCCCTTCTTCCCGTGCTGCACGCTTTCGCGCCCGAGGTAGTACGTCGTCTGGTCGGGATCGATCGAGACGTGGAGCCGCGCCGCTGCTTCGCGCAGGACTCGGGGGACGTCCGGCTCCTGCATGAAGCCGTAGGACGCCACCACCTGGTAGATGTCGTGGCCGAGTGATCGCACCTCGAGCCGTCGATCTTCCGGGACCTCCGGCTCCATCTCCGTGAGGACGGTGAGGAGCACGACCCTCTCGTGCAGCGCCCGCTCCCGCTCGATCATGTGGACCAGGACCGGCGGCGCGTGCGTCGTCGTCGACGACATGAAGATGCCCGTGCCAGGGAGGCGCGCGACGACGCGGGCGAGCAGCCCCTCGAGGGCTTGCTCCAGGGTCGCGCTCCGGCGCAGGTACTCCTCGACGATGAGCGTTCGCCCCTTGCTCCAGATCAGCATCGCCGCGATGAATCCGACCCCGATCAGCACCGGGACCCATCCGCCGTCGAGGATCTTGACGGTGTTCGCCGCGAAGAACGGCAGATCGAACGACAGGAAGAGGACGAGCACCGCGAGGCTCGCCGCCTTCGACCACTTCCAGGTGTGGCGCATCACGACGTAGTAGACGAGCGACGTGAGCGCCATCGTCCCCGTCACTGCGATTCCGTACGCCGAAGCCAGGCGGTCCGACTTCTGGAAGCCGACCACGAGCAGGAGGCAGCCCACCGCCAGGATCCAGTTGATCTGCGGGATGTAGATCTGCCCCTCGGTGTGCGCCGCCGTGTGCTTGATCGTGACGCGCGGAAAGTAGCCGAGCTGCATCGCTTGCCGGGTGAGCGAGAACGCGCCCGAGATGAGCGCCTGCGAGGCGATCACCGTGGCCACGCTCGACAGGACCACGAGGGCCAGCGTCGCCGCGCCCGCCGGCACCATCTTGAAGAACGGGTTCTCGGCCGTCGCCGGATCACGAAGGATGAGCGCCCCCTGACCGAAGTAGCAGAGGACGAGCGCCGGCATGGCCAGCGCGAGCCACGCCACGCGGATGGGCCGCGCCCCGAAGTGCCCCATGTCGGCGTAGAGGGCCTCGCCCCCGGTGACCGCGAGGACGACGGAGCCGAGAACGAGGAAGCCCGGCATCCCGTGCGCGGCGAAGAAATGGACGGCGTGATGCGGCGAGAGCGCCTGGAGGACCCGCGGCTCGTGCGCCACCTGGTAGGCGCCGAGGGCGCCGATGGTGAAGAACCAGACGAGCATGATGGGCCCGAACAGCTGCCCGACCGCGCCCGTGCCCTGCTTCTGTACCGCGAAGAGCACGACGAGGATGACGCACGTGATCGGGATGACCGCCGGCTCGAAGGACGGGCTCAGCACCTTCAGCCCTTCGATGGCGCTCAGCACGGAGATCGCGGGAGTGATCGCCCCGTCCCCGTAGAGCAGCGCCGCGCCGACCACCACGATGAGCGCCACCGCGGAGATCTTCTTCGTGCTCTTCATCCGCAGCTTCTCGGGGACGACGGCGAGGAGCGCGAAGATGCCGCCCTCGCCATGGTTGTCCGCGCGCATGATGAACGTGAGGTATTTCACCGTGACGACCATGGTCAGCGACCAAAAGATGAGCGACAGGAGACCGTAGATGTCCTCCGGCACCGGAGCCCCGCTCCCGGTCCCATGCAGACACTCGCGGAGCGTGTAGAGGGGGCTCGTGCCGATGTCGCCGAAGACGACCCCGAGCGCGCCGAGCGTCAGCGCGGCGACGGGGGCTTTGTGGTGGGTGTTCGCCGAGGCGACCGGTTCGGGGGGCAGAGTCGCGGCGGAAGCATGGTCCATGGGCGCGGCGGAACCTAGCACCTCCGCAGACTGGCGCGGGTTGCGAGCAGCTGTCGGGGCCTTGATACTTTCCTGACGTCGCGAGGCAGCTTCTTTACGTCCTCTTAACGCGTCGGTGTCTAACCTCGACGCCATGGACCGAGTGCCAGAATCGCCTGCCACCACCGACATGCTTCGCTGGATCGCCTATGAGCGCGACGCCGCCTGGACCGCGAAGCTGGCCATCCTCCGCGCGCGTCGGTGCCAAGACATCGCCCACTTCGGGGCTTGCCTGCGAGAGCACGATCGTCACGCGACGGAGCTGACGCTGCTGGCGCGGCTCGCCGACCCCGCGGCGCGGGCTCCGACGGAGCCGTCCTTCGTGACCGCGGAGCCCCTCGTCATCGGCGCCATCGCCGACGCCGGCGCCCTGGTCGACGCGATGGATCGTCTCGAGGGGGTGCGCATCGAACGCTACGAGCAGCGGCGTCGAGGCGGCGACGGCGAGCCCGGATCGCTCCTCCAGCAAGTTCTCGAGCGCCACCTGGCGGACGCCCGCGCGCGTTTGGTCAAGCTTCGCGGCCTTCGCGAAACACGGCGCGCCAGCATTGCCGCCTGACGGTGGCCCTGGCGCTCGTGCCGTCCAGCGCATGGGCCTACCCGACCTCCGTCGTCTTCTCGCCCACGGGAGAAACGAAGCCGCTCGGCACCGCCGGCCTGCTCGCTTACACGTCGACGACCCTCTCCCCCAGCGTCTCGGCGGGCTCTTCGTGGTTCGGCGTCGAAGCGGGAGTGCTCCCGCAGTGGGCGTACGGTAGCTCCGGCGTGTCCTTCGGCGGGCTGGAAGTCGGATTCGACGCCATCACGCCGTATGGGCGCGGGATCGTCAAGCCGGTGCTGAACGCCAAGCTCGGGCTCGTGACCGAGGGGCGGTACTGGCCGAGCCTCGCCGTGGGCGTCATGGAGGTCTCGCCCGCGCTCCCGGCCATGGACTTCGTCTTCGTGTCCGCGACGAAGGCGCTCGGGCCGGTCGGACGCCTGACACTCGGCTTTGGAGACAATGCCGGAGATCCGTCCGTATTCGCGGGTAGCTTCCCGTTCACATCAGGGGCTCGCCAAGCCATCATGGCCGCCTACGAGTCGCCACTGGCCTTCGCCCGCGTTGGGTTCGTCGCCGACGGTCGCGTAACCAAGGTCTTCGCAAAGCCCCCCTGATGGAGCTTTCCGGCGCAGGCGTTCTGCGCTGCGGTACCTGGCCTTGAGGTTTCCTTGATGCGGCCTGGTGCCGTCTTTACGCCTTCTTAATGGCGGAGGGCCTACCGTTCGCGGCGAGTCGTGAGTCGCGACATCGTTCCCCTCTCCAGCCCTTACCGGAGCGCTCCCGTCCCGGTCGGCGAACCGCCGGATCCGCTCTGCGCCGCCGAGCGGATCGCGGTTAGGCTCCTGCTCGGCTGGGCGCTACTCCGCGTCGGGGTGTGCAGCCTGAAGAGTCTGGACCCCGAGGGATTCATCGCTCTCGTCATCGTCGTCACGGCCGTGAAGTCCCTGGCCAGGAGTCTCGCATGATGGATATCGCCTATCTCGCCCTCACCGCGGCGCTGCTCGCCGTTTCCTGGGGCCTCGTGCGCCTCTGCGATCGGGTCTGAGGGAACGACCATGCCCGTCCTCTACGTCATCGGCGGAGTCGTCTCGCTGGGGCTCCTCGTCTACCTGTTCGTCGCGCTGCTCAAGCCGGAGGCGTTCTCGTGACCTGGCAGGGCTACGCGCAGATCGCGGTGTTCCTCGCGGCGATCATGGCCGCGGTGAAGCCGCTCGGCCTCTACATGGCCCGGGTGTACGAGGGGGAGCCGATCCTGCTCGAGAGAGGCCTCGGTTGGGTCGAGCGCCTCGTCTATCGGCTGGCCGGTGTCCCGGGCGACCCGGAGAAGCGCGAGACGCGCTGGACGACGTACGCGGGCGGGATGTTGCTGTTCAACGGCGCCGGGGTCGTCGTCGTCTACGCGATCCAGCGGCTCCAGGACCACCTGCCGCTCAACCCGGACGGGATGGGTGCCGTCACACCCGACCTGTCCTGGAACACCGCCATCAGCTTCGTGACCAACACGAACTGGCAGTCGTACGGCGGCGAGACGACGATGAGCTACCTCACGCAGATGTCGGCGCTCGCGGTGCAGAACTTCGTCTGCGCGGCGTCGGGCATGGCGGTGATGGTCGCTCTCATCCGAGGCATCGCGCGGAGGACGACGTCGACCCTCGGCAACTTCTGGGTCGATCTGACGCGGAGCACGCTCTACATCCTCTTGCCGCTCTCGATCGTCCTCGCGCTCGTCTTCGTCTCGCAGGGCGTGGTGCAGACCTTCTCGGCCGCCCACCACGTGGCGCTCCTCCAGGCCACGAAGGACACCGCGGGGCAGGACGTCACCGAGCAGATCCTCTCGGTGGGGCCCGTCGCGTCGCAGGAGGCCATCAAGCAGCTGGGGACGAACGGCGGAGGCTACTTCAACATCAACGCCGCGCACCCCTTCGAGAACCCGACGCCGCTCAGCAATTTCTTCAACGTCTATGCCCTCATGGTGATCCCCGCGGCGCTCACCTACACGTTCGGCAAGATGGTCAAGGACACGCGCCAGGGCTGGGCGATCCTCGCGGCGATGTTCGTCGTCTTCCTGCCTCTCCTCTGGCTCTGCGTCGACCGCGAGCAGGCGGGCAACCCCGCGATCACCTCGCTCCACGTGGACCAGGTCGCCAGCGCGCTCCAGTCCGGCGGCAACATGGAGGGCAAAGAGGTGCGCTTCGGCATCTCGGCGTCGGGGCTCTACGCGACCGCGACGACGGCGGTCTCCTGCGGCGCCGTCAACGGCGCGCACGACTCGTTCACGCCGCTCGGCGGCTTCGTGCCGCTGTTCCTCATTCAGCTGGGCGAGGTCATCTTCGGCGGCGTGGGCGCCGGCATGTACGGGATGCTCATGTTCGCCGTCGTCGCCGTCTTCGTCGCGGGGCTCATGGTCGGGCGCACGCCCGAGTACATCGGCAAGAAGATCGAGGCCAAGGAGATGAAGATGGCGTCGCTCGCCATCCTCGTCCCGTGCGCGAGCATCTTGATCTTCACGGCGATCGCCGTCGCCACGGAGGCCGGCCGCAAGGGCGTGTCCAATCCCGGCCCGCACGGCTTCAGCGAGATCCTCTACGCGTTCTCGTCGGCCACCGGCAACAACGGCAGTGCGTTCGGCGGTATCTCCGCGAACACGCCTTTCTACAACACGACCCTAGGGCTCGCGATGTTCTTCGGTCGCTTCTTCATCAAAGTACCCGTCCTCGCGCTCGCCGGATCGCTCGCCGCGAAGAAGATAGTCCCGGTCGGCGCCGGCACGCTCCCCACCCACACCCCGCTCTTCGTCGCGATGCTCGTCGGCGTCATCATCATCGTCGGCGCGCTGACGTTCATTCCGGCCCTCGCGCTCGGCCCGTTCGTCGAGCAGCTGCTCGCAGGCGCGTGATGGCCATGGACACCACCCTTCAGCATCGCCGCGGGCAGGCTCGCCCGCTCTTCGACCCGGCCATCGTGCGCCGCGCCGCCGTCGACTCGTTCCGCAAGCTCGATCCGCGCCACCAGATCCGCAACCCGGTCATGTTCGTGGTGGAGGTGGGGAGCCTCCTCACGACGGGCCTCTTCGTCCAGGCCCTCGTGGGCAAGGGCGAGGCGCCGGCCGGCTTCATCCTCGCCGTGTCCCTGTGGCTCTGGTTCACCGTCCTCTTCGCCAACTTCGCCGAGGCGATGGCCGAGGGACGCGGCAAGGCGCAGGCGGACTCGCTGCGCAAGGCGCGTCAGGACATCCCGGCGAAGAAGATCCCGCAGCCGAAGCGCGACGCCACGCCGAGCCCCGTTCTCGCCTCCCAGCTCCGCAAGGGGGACCTCGTGCTCGTCGAGGCCGGCGACTTCGTCCCGGCCGACGGCGAGATCGTCGAAGGGGTCGCGTCCGTCGACGAGAGCGCCATCACCGGCGAGAGCGCGCCGGTCATCCGCGAGAGCGGCGGTGATCGCAGCGCCGTGACCGGTGGCACGCGCGTCCTCTCCGACTGGCTCATCGTCCGCGTGACTGCGAACCCGGGCGAGACGTTCCTCGACCGGATGATCGCGATGGTCGAGGGCGCGAAGCGCCAGAAGACCCCGAACGAGATCGCGCTCGACATCCTCCTCGCCGCGCTCACGATCATCTTCCTCCTCGCCACCGTCACGTTGCTCCCGTACTCGCTCTTCAGCGTGCACGCGGCGGGGCACGGGATGCCCATCACCATCACGGTCCTGGTCGCCCTCCTCGTGTGCCTCATTCCAACGACGATCGGCGGCCTGCTCTCGGCCATCGGTATCGCCGGCATGGACCGCATGATCCAGGCGAACATCATCGCCACGAGCGGGCGCGCCGTGGAGGCGGCCGGCGACGTCGACGTGCTCCTCCTCGACAAGACGGGGACGATCACCCTCGGCAACCGGCAGGCGACCGCGTTCCTCCCCGCGCCGGGGGTCGACGAGCCGGGCCTGGCGGACGCCGCGCAGCTCAGCTCTCTGGCCGACGAGACCCCCGAGGGGAGGAGCATCGTCGTCCTGGCCAAGGAGAAGTACGGCATCCGCGAGCGCGACGTGCACGCGCTCAAGGCGACGTTCGTGCCTTTCACGGCGCAGACCCGGATGAGCGGCGTCGACCTGGATGGTCGCGAGGTCCGCAAGGGCGCGGCGGATGCGATCCAGGCCTACGTGGAAGGCAAGGGGGGGGCGTTTCCGTCCGAAGTGCGCCTCTCGGTCGAGAAGATCGCGAAGCAGGGCGGCACCCCGCTCGTCGTCGCCGAGGGCCCGCGCGTGCTCGGCGTCGTGCAGCTCAAGGACATCGTCAAGGGCGGCATCAAGGAGCGCTTCGCCGAGCTCCGGCGCATGGGCATCAAGACCGTGATGATCACGGGCGACAACCCGCTGACCGCCGC
>JBEKGQ010000229.1:0-9451 GCA_050012715.1 Polyangiaceae bacterium | reverse complement strand
TGATCGCGAAGGGAGGCCGCGCTCTCCACGTGCGCGCGCGCCGAGTCCACCCGACCCGCGGCGCGGTGAATCTCCGCGAGGAGCGCGTGCGCCTCGATGACCAGGTCCTCCTTGCCGCTGACGCGCGCGGCCGCGAGGGCCTCGACCGCCTGCGTGTCGCCGTCGTCGCCGTACGCGCGCGCGTGACGGGCCGCGACGATCGCCGTCTCGGCGCGGAGCTCGTCGGTCGTGGCCTGGGAGCGGGCTTGCTCGAGGAGCTCGCCGGCGCGCGCGAGGTCCCCGTCCTCGAGGGCCACGCGCGTCGCGACGCAGTACGCCTCGCACACCGAGTCCTTGAGGCCCGCGGCCTCGCTCTCCGCCATGGCCCGGGTCGCCTCGCGGCGCGCCTCGACGGTGTTGCCGCGCATCAGGGCGTTCCGCGCCGCGCGCAGCGAGAACTGCGCCGAGCGCGCCGGCGGCATGCCGGGGCCCAGCATGCGGCGCCCGAACGTCACCGCGTGCTCGGCGTGGTCGATGAGGCCGAGGCGTCGGCGCAGCTCGGCGAGGTTGCCGAGGACGAGCGCGAGGCGCACCCGGTCGCCGATCCGCTGGCGCAGCTTGAGGGTGCGCTCCGCGAGCGCGAGGGCCTCGGCGTAGTCGTGGCGGCGTGTCGCGACGACCGAGAGGTTGTCGAGCGCGAAGGCGCAGGCGCGGGCGTCCCCGGCGTGCTCGCCTTCGGAGAGCACCGCCTCGAAGATGGCGCGCGCCTCGTCGACGAGCCCCTTCGACAGCAGCGCGATGCCGCGGTTGAGGCGGGCGCGGAGCTCCTCGATGCGCAGCCCGCTCACCGATGCCGCCCACGCGTCCTGCGCGAAGTGGACGTCCGCGTCGTCCCACGACGACGATGCGAGGAGCAGCTTGCCGAGCGCGTTGCGCGCCTTGAGCCGCGTCGTCTCCGCCGGTCCGAGCGAGAGTGCCTTCTCGGCCTCGCGCGCCGCGCCCGCCAGGTCGCCCGCGAGGTACGCCAGCTCCGCCAGCTCGGCGGCCACCAGCGCGCGCGTGGCGTCGTCGCTCGCGTCTCCCGCGCTGCGCTCGAGCGCGACCCTCGCCGCCACCAGATCGCCGAGGGCGACCGCGGCCCGACCGAACAGCAGGCCCACCTGGGCGTCGTGCGGCGCCAGCGCCGTCGCCGATTGCGCCCAGCGGAACGCCTCTTCGGCCTCCCCGATCGCGAGGGCCCGTTCGGTCGCCCGCAGCCGGAGGGGAAGCTGCGGCTCGCGCGGCAGGCGCGCCACCGCGCTCATCCAGCGCGACACGAGCTCTCGGCGCACGATGGCGTCCTCGGAGCGCGCCAGCGCCCGGCCGTGCACCTCGTCGGCAGCGTCGCAGTCGCCGGCTCGCACCAGCAGCTCGGCGGCGCGTGCCAGCGCCCACGGGTCGTGCTCGAAGCGCGTCGTCAGGGCTCTCGCCGCCGACTCGAGGAGCGTGCTCGGCGCAGCGTCGACGAGCGCCTCGGCGCGCGCCTCCCAGGCGGTGTCGATGGCGACCCATCCGCCGTCCGTCGTGGCGGCTCCCGCGCGGACCAGCGTGTCGACCGCCGCGGGATCGGCGCCGAGGAAGGCCACGTCGGCCGTCGGCCAGGCTCGCGACGCGAGGGCGAGCATCGTCGCGAGCTGCTCCGCGGTCTCGTCCAGCGCGGTCTCGGCCGCGGTGCACGCGAGCGGGGCGTGCCGCGCGTTCTGCCACCACGAGTCGAGCGACGCGATGGCGTCGGCGCGCACGTCGAGGTGGGCCGTCTCCGCCACCGCGGTCCACCACCGCAGGCGCTCGAGCGGGTCGAGCGTCGCGCTGATGTCGTAGACGTCGGCGCGTAGATCGTCAGCCGTCTCGCTGCTCGTCGCGACGAGGATCATCGGCGGGCCCGCCGCCAGCGACGACAGCACGAGCGCCACCTGGCGATCCCACGTCCCGGCCGGCGGAAGGGCGGCCACGACGATCGCTCGCCTCACCGTCGCCGCGCGCGCGATGGCTTCGGCCGCATCGGCCGGGTCGCCCGCGAGCGCGCCGACGCCGAGCCGCGACGCCACCTCGCGCCACAGGGGGGCTCCGAGCGAGGACCTCGCCTCGATCGTGCACAGGCCGCCGGCGCGCGCGCGACGGGCGACGTGCGCGCCCATCGCCTCCGCCGCCGCCCGCGAAGGCGCCCGCACGACGACGACGCCGCACGCCGCGCTCGCGATGCGATCGTCGAGCTCGACGAAGCCACGGGCGGCGATCGTGGAAGCCGCCGCGGGAAAGACACGCGGCGCGGGGAGGGGGTGGGCCACGAGGGTCATCAAGGCTACCTTCGGAAGGTCCTCCGTCAAGCGACCAAGCGCGGGTTTTCGTAGGGGAAACGGCGTGTCCGGAGGGGGTGGAACATTGCGTCGGCAGAGTGTCGACGCGCTCCGTCCGCTCCTCCCCCTAGCACCCACCGTGCCCCGGATGAGCCGCGGGCAAGTGCATGGAACGACGCCGATTTGGTACCGGGTGGTCAGCGACCGTCAGGGAACGCACGGGCCGCGCGCCACGGCGCTAGCTCTCGCGAGGACTGCCGCCACCGCGGCGAGGCTCTCCTCACTCGCGTCTCCAATGGCTCTCGCCAGCGGGAGCTGAGCCTCCGCCGCCGCGAGGTAGAGCCCCACCGCTTCGGGTAGCTTCTCTTTCAGCACGCCCAGGTGCTTCTCCACTCCGGCCGCATCGCCGCGCCGAACGGGGCCGGTCAGCGCGTCGGGAAAGCCGAGCGCCTCCAGGTTGTCGGCGACGCTGCGCAGGAGCGGTCCGAGCATCCTCGGCGCGATGCCGCGCGGCACGCCCGCCTTCACGAGGAGCTCCGCCCCGACCGCGGCCAGCGCCGCCGCGCCGTTCGCGACGAGCCCCGCCGCGGCGTGGTAGGCGACCGTGTCGAGGCTCGGCACCGTGCGCGCCGTCATCCCGAGCAGGCGCGCCAGGCGCCTCGCGCGCGCCACCGCGGCGGGATCGCCCTGGACGTGAACCCCACCCCGGAGGAGCGAAGGCGCGAAGCGCGTCGACGCGAACGAGATCATCGGGTGCATCTGCGCGATGCCCGCGCACGCTCCCCGCAGCGGCGCGAGCGCGTCCGCGCCGAGCGCCCCCGCCACGTGCACCACGACCGACCGGCGGCTCACGACGCCCACCATCTCGCCGGCGAGCCGCCCGAGGTCGCGGTCGCGCACCGCGACCACCACGATGTCCGCGTCGATCGCGCGCGGGAGCCCCCTGCGCGCGGGGCGCAGCACGACGCGGGCCCCCTTCGCGCGGAGCGCGCGCGTCAGCGACGCCCCGACCTTGCCGGCGCCGTACACGAACACCGCGAGAGGCGCTTCACGCCGGCGCGCCATAGAGCCCCTTCTCCCGCACGCGCGCGAGCACCCCGCGCGGCAGGAGCTTCGCGACCTCGTCCCAGGCTCCCCTCGCGATCGCGGCGCGAACCTGCGTGCTCGACACGTCGGGCAGGAGCGCGGGCCCCGCCCCCGGCGCTTCGACGCCGGCGCGCGCCAGGACGAGCGGCGGCGCGAGGCGCGTGATGGCCTCGAAGCCGAACCACTTCGGCGTCTCGGCCAGGATGTCCGCCCCGATGACGAGGCGGAGCCTCCAGTCCGCGTGCTGTGCGGCGAGGTGCTCCAGCGTCCGCAGCGTGCGGCTCTCGCCGCCGAGCTCCTCCTCGACGCGCGAGACCTCGACCCCCGTCAGCCCTCCCATCGCCAGCTCGCACATGGCGACGCGGTCGTCGTACGGGGCCAGCGCCTTCGCGAACGGGTGCCGGTACGTCGGCACGACGAGGACGCGATCGACGTCCTCCACCGCCAGCACCAGGGCGCACGCCAGCACGTGCGCCACGTGCGGGGGGTTGAAGCTGCCTCCGAAGACCGCGACCTTCACCGCGCCGAGACTAGCCGAGTCGCGAGCGAGGCTGGGTGACTGCGCATCCGCACCGCCACCTACCCCTGGACGCTCATCTTCGTCGCGCGGGAGGTGACGAGCGTCTCGGTGCGAGAGGCGCGGCCGTCGGCGTCGTACACGGTGGCGACGAGGTCGTCGTCGGCGTCGTCGAGCACGATCGCGCCGCAGCCGGGACCGCCGACCGGTCCGGGGGTCATGAACCAGCGGGTGCCGATGGCCTTCACCAGCGCGGCGTCGCTCTTGCCGTAGATGAGGAGCTTCGCGGAGAAGATGTCCTCCTCGTCGAGGAGCGCCTTGTCGTGGATGAGCACCGCCACGCGATCGCCGAACATCTCGACGGTGCGAAGCTCCTCCGGCGGCAGCCGCTCGAGCGACTTGAGGCGCAGGCGCGCTCGCTCGGCGCGGAGGAACGAGTCGAGCTGCTCGGTCGTCCCGCTCGAGGCCACGCCGAACGCGCGCCCCCAGACGCCCTCGTCGCTCGCGTCGGGGCCGACCAGCGACTCCGCCCAGAGGCTGACCGTGTCCTCGATCGCCTCGTCGGCCCCGAGGTAGATGGCGCGCGTGACCTTCGCCCCGTTGAGGAGAAACTCGGCCGTACGCGCGAGCGCGGCGAGGTTCTCGTCGGCAGGTCCGATCAGGCCGAGTCGCACAAGGTTACTTTAGACATGTTTCTCCCCCCGGCGACAACGTCGGATCCCGCGCGCAGGGTGGAGAGTTCCGCAGCCATGGCTATGTTCCTGCGGTGAAGTCCGCACCGACGTTCCTCGACGCCGCCAGGGCCGGAGAGGCAATCCGCGCGAAAGTCGACGCGAAAACGCCCCTCACGGTGGCCGACGCGGCGGCCAAGACGGGCCTCGCGCTGAGGGACGCCGAGAACGGCCTCAAGTGGCTCTCGACCGAGTACCGGGGCCAGCTCCGCGTCACCGAGGACGGAGAGCTCGTCCACGTCTTCCCCACCGGCTTCTCGAAGCCCTGGGAGACGACCGATGCGTTGCGTCAGGCCACCCGAGCCGTGGCGCACGCCCTGGCCGGCGCGATGCGCTTCGTCGTGCGCGCGTGGGTGGCGATCGTCCTCATCGCCTACGCGGCCATCTTTCTCGCGCTCCTCATCGGGATGACCTTCGCGCGACAGGGGAACGACTCGAGCTCGCGCCGCGACGGCTTGCCCGGCGGCGCTCTGGCGTACGGGTTCATGCGCCTCGTGGGCGATGCGCTCTTCTGGACCTTCAACCCGTGGTCGCCGTTCGCCTACGGCTACAGCGGCGTGGGCGCCGGCTGGGGCGCCGGCGTCGCCCCGCGCCGGTCGCGCTCCGAAGGCCCGAAGGTGCCGCTCTACGAGCGCGTGAACCGCTTCTTCTTCGGCCCGCAGGCGCCGCCGGAGGACCCGCTCGAGAACGAGCGGCTCATCCTCGCCGCCATCCGTGCCGGCAAGGGCCGCATCGGCCTGGCCGACGTGATGCGCGTCACCGGCCTGCCGCGCGCCGAAGCCGATCCGCTCATGGCCAGGCTCATGCTCGACTACGACGGCGACGTCGACGTCAGCGAGGACGGTGGCATCGTCTACCGCTTCGCCGCGATCCGGAAGACGGCCTCCGAGACCAGCGAGCGCGAGCCGTCGCCGGCGTGGACGCGCTCGAAGCCGCTCGCTCCTCTCACCGGCAACCCGGCCGGCGCGAACTTCGCCATTGCCGCCATCAACGGGTTCAACCTCCTCATGGGCCTGTGGGGCATCGCGAACGACATGACCCTCGAGCGCGCCATCCACCTCTTCGACAAGGTGCCGCACGTGGTCGCCGATACCGGGACGCCCATCGTCCTCGGCGTCCTGCCGCTCGTCTTCTCGGCGCTGCTCTTCCTCCTCCCGCTGGGGCGCGCGCTCTGGCGGCCGAGGGTCGCGAAGGCGGCGGCCGAGGAGAAGGGTCGGCTCGCGGTGCTGCACGAGGTGCTCGACCGGGTGCGCGTGAAGCAGCCGGTGACGGACGCCGGCGTGGCCGAGGCGTGGAAGAGCGCGACCGGCGAGGCGGCCCCCGGCAAGCGCCTCGACCGCGAGCTCGTCGCGCTGGGCGGCGACGTGGCGATCGAGGAGAGCGGCGCCACCAAGTGGCGCTTCCCGGAGCTCGAGACGGAGGCGGCGGCGGTCGAGGCCGAGCGCGAGGCGGCGGCGGAGGACGAAGCGCGCCTGGGTGCGATCGTGTACGCCACCGACGACGGCGTCCGGCACTGACGCGACCGGGAATCGAGGCGCCCCCCGGTTGTTGTTAAGGCAGCCATGCGAACCCGCCATCTCGTTCCCATCGCCATCCTCGCCCTCTGCGTCGGCGGCACGGGCTGTCAGCACGCCGCCTCCGCGTCGTCCTCCCCCACCGACTCCGTACCCCAGACGCCGGCGCCGTTCGCGACGCCGCCGGTGCTCAGCGGCACGCCGGACATCGCCACCCTGGTCGCGAAGGTGAAGCCCTCCGTCGTGAACATCACGACGGTGCAGGAGCGAAAGGTCTCCGCGGCCGAGGCGCCAGACCTCGGGCAGCTCTTTCCGTTCCTCGACCCGGGGCAGCTCCCCGAAGGCCACCGCCGCCGCGGCGGCGGCGACGGGGTCGGCAAGCAGCAGGCGCTCGGGTCCGGCTTCCTCGTCGACGCGCAGGGTCACGTCGTCACGAACGCGCACGTGATCGAGGGCGCCGACGCGGTGAAGGTCAAGCTGGCCGACGACCGCGAGTTCAAGGCCCGGGTGGTCGGGAAGGACGAGCGGCTCGACGTCGCCGTGCTCCAGCTCGAGAACGCGCCGAGCGATCTGCCGGTTGCCTCCCTGGGCCTCAGCGAGGGGACGCGGGTCGGCGAGTACGTCGTCGCCATCGGGAACCCCTTCGGTCTCGGGAACACCGTCACGATGGGCATCGTCAGCGCCAAGGGCCGCAGCATCGGCGCCGGCCCCTACGACGACTTCATCCAGACCGACGCGAGCATCAACCCCGGCAACAGCGGCGGGCCCCTCTTCAACCTGCACGGCCAAGTCGTCGGCATCAACACCGCCATCAGCGCGCAGGGCAAGGGCATCGGCTTCGCGATCCCCATCGACGCCGTGAAGCAGGTCTACTCCGAGCTCGTCGCCACCGGACACGTCACGCGGGGGCGCATGGGCGTGGTCATCCAGGGCATGGATGAGGACCTGGCGAAGGCCGTCGGCCTCGACCGCCCGCGCGGCGCGCTCGTCGAGGACGTGGAGGCGGGCGGACCCGCCGAGAAGGCCGGCATCAAGGCCGGCGACGTCGTCCTTTCGATCGACGGAACGCCGGTGTCGCACTCGGAGGATCTGCCGCGCCTCGTCGCGATGCACCACCCGGGCACGGTGGTGAAGCTCTCGGTCCTGCACGACAAGCAGTCGCGCGACGTGGGCGTCACGCTCGTGCCCCTCGAAGAGAAGGCCTCGCGCGAGGTCCGCTCCGATTCGGCCCCGGCGGTCGAGCCGAGCGCGCGTCCCTCGGCGATGGGCGTCTCGATCGCCGAGGCCGAAGGGAAGGTCGTCGTCGAGAGCGTCGCACCGGACGGTCCCGCCGACGGCAAGCTCCGCCGCGGCGACGTCATCGAGGAGATCAACCGCCAGCCCGTCAGCGGCGCCGACGATCTGTCGGCGAAGATCCGCGCCGCCGCCGCCGACAAGCCGCTGCTCCTGCGCGTGCGGCACGGCGACTCCTCGCGCTACGTCGCCATCGACCGCGCCTCGCGCTGAAGCCGGCGGCAAGTGTCCGCGTGCTACGTGCACGCGGACGGAAGCATCGTCGTCGGCTATCGTCGCCGTCGACGGATGGCCGCCGCCGCGACGACCGCATCCAGCGACCCTCTCGCGCGGGCGCGCCGGCGCACGCTGTTCGTCCTGTGGACGACCTACGGCTCGTTCTACCTCTGCCGCGCCAACATGGGGCCCGCCCGCTCCACCATGCAGGGCGCGCTCGGCATCACGGCGGTCGAGATGGGCTTCGTCTTCGGCGCGGTCAAGCTCGGCTACGCGCTCGGGCAGCTCGTCAACGGCCAGCTCACCGAGCGGTACGGCGCGCGACGCATCCTCGGCATCGGGATGGTCGGCTCGGCGATCGCGACGCTTCTCATGGCCGCGGCACCGGAGCTCGCGCAGGTGCCCGGGCTGGGCGCGCTCGCGGCGGCGCTCGCGGCCGCCGTCGCGTCGGTCGGCGGACCGACGCTGGGAGTCCTGCTGCTCCTCGCGCTGGCGAACGGCTGGTTCCAGTCGGGCGGCTGGCCGCCCTGCGTGAAGATCGCCGGCCGCTGGTTTCCCCTCGAGCATCGCGGGTTCACGATGGGCGTCCTAGGCACGAGCCTCTCGCTGGGCTCGGCGATCGCGATCGCGGTCGTCGGGTTCCTGCTCTGGGCCGTCGCCGGGTGGCGCGTCGCCTTCGTCGTACCGCCGGTGCTCCTGCTCGCCTCGTTCGTTCACACCGCATCGAGGCTGAAGGAGGGCCCTCCCGCGACGCCGCTGGCGCCCGCCGCGCCCACGCCGGAGCGCTTGCCCCTCGGTGCCGCGCTCGCCGCGACGCTCGGCAACCCGCGCATCTGGGTGCTCGCGGTGGGGCTCTTCGGACTCGACGCCGTGCGCTACGGCTTCCTCGACTGGGCTCCCGGCCACCTCGCCGAAGCCCAGCAGTCTGGCGTGTGGGCCTCCGCGATGAAGACCGCCGTCTTTCCGCTCGCGGGGGCCCTCGGCGCGCTCTCCTCGGGCCCGCTCACCGACCGCTTCTTCCAGCGGCGGAGGGCGCCGGTGTGCGCCTTGCTCCTCGGTGCCGTCGGCCTCCTCACGCTCGCCTACCGTGTCGTCGTCGGCCTCGGCGTCGTCCCCACCGTCGTGTGCCTGGGCCTCACCGGCTTCTGCCTCTATGGCGCCCAGATCCTGCTCGTCGGAACCGCGGCGCAGGACTTCGCGCGTCGCGGCGCGACCGCGGCGGCGGCCGGCTTCGTCGACTTCGCCGGTCACGTCGGCGCGTTCAGCGGCGACGTCGTGACCGGCTGGACCCTCAAGCATCACGGCTGGGCCAGCGCCATCGCCTGCTGGGCTGGCGCGGCGTTCCTCGCGGCGGCGCTCGTCGCCACGCTGTGGCGCGCCGTACCGGCTGAGGCGGAACGCATCCCCGCACGCGCGACGTAGGTGGCTGTGCTGGATGGCACCGCCACACCGGCTCGCTCACGACTCGTCTAGACGTCCCGCGTCGTGGCGGACGCGCCCCGCGCGGTGCACACTCATTGCAGGTGGACGCCTTCGATGGTCCCCCAAGCAGTACGCGTGAAACGTCTCGCTGTTGCAGTGATGCTCTTGATGGTCGCCGGTTGCGCCTCGCGCAACGCCACGCCGGGGACGTCCGCGTCGCCGCCGAAGCCGCCCGAGCTCGCGACCGAGGAGCAGCGCCTCATGGCGTGCCTCGACCTGCGCGATCACATCGTGTCGATCTACGCCGACCAGTACGCCGAGCGGCAGGGGCTCGACCTCAGCTCCAACGAGCGCGAC